>JBDSQP010000315.1:0-10691 GCA_039929755.1 Aeromicrobium sp.
GTCAGTGCAGTCGATTTCAGCATCGACCAACAACGCGCAGACCTTCTCTACGACAACGGCATCAAAGCTGCCAAGGGTTTCCTGAAGAGTTGGGATTACGAGGGCTACAAAACCCACTGCCGCACGCCGATCTGAGGCTAGAGCTGGTCCAGGAAGGTGTCGAAGACCCGTGAACCGAATTCCAACGCATTGACTGGCACGCGTTCGTCAACCCCGTGAAACAGCGCCGTGAAGTCCAGATCGGCAGGCAACCTCAGCGGCGTGAATCCATATGACGTGATGCCAAGCCGACTCCAGGCCTTTGCATCCGTACCTCCAGACATCAGGAAAGGTGCAATATGCGCGTCCGGATCCTGGCTGTGCAAGGCGATTGTCA
Organism: Aeromicrobium sp.; assembly: GCA_039929755.1. Classification (GTDB taxonomy): domain Bacteria; phylum Actinomycetota; class Actinomycetes; order Propionibacteriales; family Nocardioidaceae; genus JACMOZ01. The sequence goes on from JBDSQP010000315.1 coordinate 377, forward strand.
TGGCGTCGACCAGGTCACCTTGGAAGCCAAATTCGAGCGCCTTGTCCATGATGTGTGGCTCGACGACGACTTTGTCGCCGACGATCCTCTGAACTTCGGGCACGAAGCTGTCCCCGTGGCCCGGAAGATAGCGACCGTCAATTGATGCGGCCGCATGGCCCGGTATGACGTTGTGCTTGTAGCCGGCGTCGAGCATCGTCGCGTTGGTCGTGTTCCGGATCCCGGATCCGATCATGCGCGCCGCGGGACCGAAGTGTTCAAGAAGCTCGTCCGGGTCGAGGGACGTGCTTCCGGTCAATTCGCGAACCTTGTCGAGCAGGATCGTCATCGACGGTCCCGCCGCGACCGGCCACTCATACTCTCCGAGGGCAACGAGAGCCCGAGAAAGATGCGTGACGGCATTGTCGGGGTTCTTCATCGATCCATGTCCTGCCGTGCCCGAGGCCTTGAGACGCATCCATGCGATGCCCTTCTCGCCCGACTCGATGAGGTAGAGGCGCTTGCCGCCGACTTCGGTCGAGAATCCGCCGACTTCACCGATCGCTTCGGTGCAACCCTCGAGGAGATCCCGATGTTGATCGACCAGCCAGTGGGCGCCCTTGACTCCGCCGGCTTCCTCATCAGCAGTGAACACCAGGGTGATCGGCCTGTCGGGGATCACGCCTGCCCGCTGGCGAGCACGCACCACCGACAACAACATCGCGTCGAAATCCTTCATGTCGACCGCCCCGCGACCGAAGAGGTATCCGTCGACGACTTCGGCGGCAAAGGGATCAACCGTCCAGTCCTCGGCCTGAGCCGGAACGACGTCGAGGTGGCCATGGATCAGGAGACCGGGCTTTGAAGAGTCCTGGTTGCCCCAGCGGGCCAGCAGGCTCGCGCGTCCTGATTCGGACTCGTAGATCTCCGATTCGATTCCGACTTCCGCGAGGGACGCAGCAACATACTCGGCGGCCTTGCGCTCCCCCGGACCAGAATCGTCACCGTAGTTCGAGGTGTCGATTCGGATCAGATCCCGGCAAATCTGGAGGGTCTCGGCTTCCGGCAGGTATCCCATATGGCGATCCTACGGCGGTTACCTAGTTGGACAAGAGTCCGTCGATTACCCGGCTGAACAGCCTCCGCGATACTGCCTTGGTCAACCCGCCGGAAAACTTTGGAGTCCAGGCAACGCGGATGTCCTCGCGCCACACAATGCGGCTCTGTGAGCCGACGGGGCTCACATGGAGTTCCGCCCAGCCGGCGACAACATTTCCACGCTTCTCGAGGCGACAGAAGGAAGGCGGATCGAACTCGACGACCTCCATCGGATCGTCGAACCCCAATCGCCCAACCGCCGTGCGTGCGACAAATCCCTCCGCGGTCAGGCGAATCGTCGTCAGCGGCACATAGAGCGCATGACGTTCCCAGTCGGTAAGCCGGCGCCAGGCGTCCTCTTGCGAAAGAGGAACCTCCCGAACGATCTCGATCATGGCCACGGCACGATACTAGGGAGGCAACGGGCATACCGCTCGTCCGAAAGACAGTGACAAAACGGCGCTCACCATAAGGGGCAACATGCGAACCATGAGTTTCACTTCGGTCGAGGACGTCAAGACGAGTCTCGCCGCGGTGGGTTACCTTGCCTCTGACGCCATCGCGACGACCGTCTTTCTCGCAAGCGAGCTCGGCAAGCCGCTGTTGGTCGAGGGACCCGCGGGCGTCGGCAAGACCGAACTCTCCCGGGCCGTTGCTGACGCAAGCGGAGCCGAGCTGGTAAGACTCCAGTGCTACGAAGGTGTCGATGAGGCCCGCGCTTTGTACGAGTGGAACCACGCCAAGCAGCTGTTGCGCATCACCGCTGGACAGGACGAGAGCTGGGACGAGGCTCGCAACGATATTTTCAGCGAGGAATTCCTGCTGCAGCGGCCGTTGCTCACCGCCATCCGCAACACCGGTCCTACGGTCCTGTTGATCGACGAAACCGACAAGGCGGATGTTGAGATCGAGGGCCTGCTCCTTGAGGTGCTCGGTGACTTCCAGATCACCGTTCCCGAACTCGGCACCATCAAAGCCACACGCAGGCCGTTCGTTGTCCTGACCTCGAACGCCACACGCGAACTGTCCGAAGCCCTTCGCCGACGCTGCCTGTATCTGCACGTCGATTTCCCCGAGCCTGATCTTGAGGAACAGATTGTTCGCCTCAAAGTCCCCGAACTGGACGAGGTGCTCGCCGGATCGATCGTTCGGGTCATCAATGCACTGCGGGCGCTCCCCCTGCGCAAGGCACCATCTGTTTCCGAAACGATTGACTGGGCTCGTACGCTCGTCGCCCTCGGGGCAGACGTGCTGGACGCTGATGTGGTCACCGACAGCCTGGGAGTGATCCTCAAACACCAGGACGACATCACCAAGGTCCGCACCAAGCTGGATCTCGAAGCGGTCCTGAAGAGCTCATGACCACAACCGCCCAAGGCCTCCCCGGACGACTTGTCGAGTTCGTCGGAGCGTTGCGGAGCAAAGGGATCCCTGCCGGAACGAGCGAGACCGTCGATGCGGCCGCCATCATGGAAGTCCTCGGCCTGACGCAGCGAGAGCAACTGCGCGAAGGGCTCGCCTCCGCCTTGGTACGACGAGGCGGCCAACGTGATGTTTTCGATCAGACCTTTGACATCTTCTTCCCGTCTGGTTCCGGCTCACCACAGGCCGCCAGGGAGACCGACGAGGATTTCGACCTGCAAGATCTCCGCGATCTGCTCGCGATGGCCCTTGCCGATGACGATTCGCGCGCCCTCGAGCAAGTGGCCGAGATCGCCGTCGACCAACTGGGCGAAGTCGGCGACGGCGGCAGTACGACCGGTGGATGGTCGGCGTATCAGACCCTTGAACGGCTGCAGCCTCAAACGCTCCTGATTCAGGCTCTCGCCCTGCGTCAACGCGGTAGTGGCGGAGGTCAGGGTCAAGGCAAAGGCAAAGGACAAGGCGGGGGCGGGGAATTCGGCGACCGTCTCGAACGCGATGAGGTCCGTCGGCAAATCGACCGACTCCGGAGCATGATCAGTTCCGAGGCCCGCCGCCGTACCGCTGAATTGCGTGGCCGGGAAAAGGTCACCAGGCACGCAGTTCGGCCCAGCAGCGACCGGATCGACTTCCTCAGTGCAAATCAGCAGCAACTCGAAGAGTTGCGCCGAACCGTAAGGCCTCTCTCCCGCAAGTTGGCGACTCGGCTGGCAGCGAAGCGCAAACGCAAGAACCGGGGTCGTATCGACATACGACGGACCCTCCGAAAATCAATGTCCACCGGCGGGGTCCCGATGCGCCCGGTCTTCGCCAATCCTCATCCGTCCCGACCCGAACTCGTGCTCCTGTGCGATGTGTCCGGCTCGGTTTCGGGCTTTTCCAACTTCACGATGTTGCTTGTGCAGGCCCTCAGCGATCAATTCAGCAAGATCCGTGTATTCGCCTTCGTCAACGCGATGGCCGAGGTGACGGATCTTGTGAAGGAAACCGATGAGGACCTTTCCGGACGCATCTCGCGAGAGGCGAGGATCACGAAGTGGCATACGAGCAGCGACTACGGCGAGGCCTTCGGCGACTTCGCCGAAGACCACCTTCGAGCGATCGGACCGCGTACGGCAGTTCTGATCCTGGGTGATGCGCGAAACAACAATCAAGACCCGAACTTTGGAGCACTTCACGAAATCTCAAGCCGGGCCAAACGAACATTCTGGCTCAATCCGGAAAGCTCGATGCGGTGGGGTCTGGGCGACTCAGTCGCTAACGAATACGCCGATGTGGTCGAGATGCACGAGTGTTGCAACGTGGACCAGCTGACGAAGTTCATCACCCGCCTTTTGCCATCCTGACCTGCAAATACGTCGCGGATGGCTCAGGCGTTCAAGTGTGATGGAAGGCACACTCCGGCGATTGTTGAATACGGGCGACGACTACGTACCGTGGGCGCATGCCGACAAATACTTCCCTCGCCCGATCAATGGTCGGCCTAGTCTCCGGTATCTGTTTCGGCCTCACTCTCATGTTCGGCCTGATATTGGACAGCTTCCGCATCGGACTGGTGATCGGCCTCGTCGCCGGTGGCATCGTGTCGTTCAGTTTGTTGTTCCTAGACGTCACCCGCGAGCACATCCAGAACGACGCCTGACACAGCGGCATCTGACTTCTATTTGACGCCCGTCCAGGCTGCCTGTGCACCGCTGTGGCCGATTCGGCCTACCTGGACGCCGGTGCCAATCGAACTGACCAAAGAGATGGCGATGATGCCCGTAGCGATCCAACGCGGTGCCGGACTTTTGTCGTCGTTCTGACCGAATCGGTCGTATGCCAACATCAGGGCGGCGGCAACTGCCACGACGATCACCCACACGAGCAAGCCTTCGGCGAGGTCAGCATGTCGTTCGATCAGCGCTGTATGCGGAAGGTTGTGCTCAAGGGACTCTCCGGACGACGTCGATACTGGGACCAGGATCAATGCCAGCAGGCTGAGTCCGAGCGGCAGGTAGTTCGCCCAGGCCCGGAACCGCGGCCAAAGGGCGGACAGCGCGACACACACGGCCGCTGTCGGTACGACGACAACTGTTGCGTGTACGACCAGCGGATGCATCGGCAACCCGAAAATGGTGTTGAACATGAAACTCCCCGTGGTGGTTTTGGACAAGAGGATTCCCGGTCTGGGTCGACCGGGAATATATGTTCATCATTGCCGACCGCACGTTAAGGCCAAGTCAAATGCGTCTCAAGATTCGGTGTGGCAGACCGCCTCAATGTTGTTGCCATCGGGATCGCGGAGGAAGACCCCGTAGTAGTTCGGGTGGTACTCCGGCCACTCCCTTGGTTCGTGCAGAATCTCGGTACCTCTGGCGACCGCACGAACGTGGACCTGGTCGACCGCCTCTCTCGAGGGGGCTGTAAAAGCCAGATGGATCGGGCGGGTGCCCGGATCAACCTGCGGGCCTAACCAGAACCTCGGGAAACCGTCGAATCCCGAGATTCCCACGACAGTGACATCCCCGTCCGTGTGTCGCATGGCCTCGCGAAATCCCAACGGGCCCATCACGTCGAGATAGAACCCAGTCGCCTCGTCGACATCTGCGGCCTGAATCGAAATGTGGTCGAGCATGGTCACCCCAGTTCCTTGCGCGCTCCGCGAATGGCTCTGACCACAAGCAGCCAATTTTTGGGTTTCTTGAAGTCGAGACCACCGATCAGCTGTTTGAGCATGGTCAACGTGTCGAAGTAGATCCGCTCACAGACCAACTGTTCGCCTTCGAACACGAAGTAGGCATTCATCCGAACCCGGAACGCGTTGTTCGTCGCCGGAATCGCGCCGAACGGCCCGAGGTGGGTACCCATCAGCCAGAACTCGACGATCACGGCATCGTCACTGTGCCGAAGCGCGATCATTTCGTGGTGCTGGTCGGGGAAGGCAATCCGGGTGTCGACGTAGTAGCCCCGCACTTCGGTCATGCCATCGTGCACAGTGTTGGTCGCGATGATCTCGTATCGAGGGTGAGGAAAGGTCGAGAGAACGTCGTCCCATTCCTGCCGCACCTCATCCTCGAAGTGATCCCGAACGGTCTTCTCCCTGATCGCGCGGAGCTCGGGTGTCAATACAGGCTGTGTCGTCATGAGCGCACTATTTCACCTTCGGCACCACACCGGCAGGGAAACATCACGCCACTGCGGGTCGTAGGATATTCATGTGAGCGAATCCCCGGAAAGTTCGTACCTTGAAGGCAAGTTCACCTCAATTCCTGAAAGCGAATGCCGCGAACTGCTTTCGGTCGGCATCATTGGCCGCATTGCGTTCAACAGCGAACTCGGAATTCAGCTGCTGCCCCTGAACTACTTCTACTTGGCCGGTCGCCTCTACTTTCGAGTCGACGAGCAGAGTGCACTCGGTCCGCTTGCCGCTGGGTCAGACGATGTTGCCTTTGGAGTCGACTACATTGACGACCTCGTCCGGCAGGCGTGGAGTGTTCTTGTCAAGGGAAGCATCGGTGCAGTTGATAACCCGGACGAACTCAAGTCGCTCCTTGGGGAACGCCGTCTGGAACCCTGGGCGCTCGGCGATCGCCAGTTGTACCTGCGACTTGAGCCCGTGACGATCACCGGGCGAAAGGTCAAACGACAAGCACCTTAAGGAGTTGTCTCCCTGGGGGTGAGCAGACGCTGGTGCAATTCGGTGGTGAGTACGTGGATGGCCCTCGTCAACTCGGTATTCGTCTTCAACTCGAGCTCTTCTTCGACGAAGTCGTGCGCAGACTTGGCCTGTTGGAGAGCAGCCTGCCTGTTCTGGCCGATCATCACGAACGTCGACAGGAATATCGCTTCGAGCGAGACGACCAAGGTCAGTGTCGGCCAAGGCTTGGCCTCGGCGAACAGCATCCATACGATGAACGCAGCTGCGTGGATATAGACGAAATTCATGGACCCGGCGAAAGCCGTGATCGCATCGGCAACTCGCAACTGTAGGTTGCCAGCCCGGCGCTCGTGAAAAGCCTTGACCGCCGGGTGCCACAGTGTTTCGGTTCCTTGTTGTTCAGTTGTACTCATCGTTAGCAAGCCCTTCTCGTGTTCCCAATCGGATCGTAAAGGACAGGTCCACATGGGTCATCCTGACGTGGTCGGCAGCGTCTGGTTCAGTATTCGTATGACAGCGAATAGCACGCACCCGGACGAGCCTCACGATCTCGGCCTGGCATCGCGTCTCAACTGGCTTCGCGCTGGAGTCCTCGGCGCAAACGACGGCATTGTGTCGACGGCAGGTCTTGTCGTTGGCGTCGCGGGGGCCACCTCGGATCGTGGCACAATTTTCACCGCCGGCCTCGCGGGACTGGTCGCTGGCGCGGTTTCGATGGCCTTGGGCGAATACATCTCGGTCAGCAGCCAGCGTGACAGTGAGTCAGCGCTCCTAGAGCGGGAGCGTGTCGAGTTGCGAGAAATGCCGGCCGAGGAACTCGTCGAACTGGCTGACATCTACCAGGCCAAGGGACTGTCGGCCGAAACCGCGAAGCAAGTCGCGACAGAGTTGACAAAGCACGATGCGCTCAAGGCTCATGCCGAGGCCGAACTGCGAATCAACCCCGACGACTTGGCCAACCCGTTTCACGCAGCCGGCGCCTCCGCACTGTCCTTCTTCGTCGGCGCTCTGCTCCCCCTGGTGGCGATCCTTCTGCCGCCACCAGGTGTCCGAGTCATTGTGACGGCGGTGGCCGTGCTTGCCGCCCTCGCCATCACCGGTGTGCTCAGCTCAAGGATCGGAGGCAGCAGCGCCAAACTCGCCGTTTTGCGCGTAGTCATCGGTGGCGCCGCCGGACTGGCTCTCACCTACGGCATCGGTTCATTGTTCGGCAATGCCGTTGCGTGAGCCGCACTGGTTCACGCGTATGTGATTCCCGAAACGTCGAGGGATACGCGCGTTCCAGCGGCGCCGCCGGAGATCTTGGCGAAGTCGTCGAGGGCGCCTATGTAGGCATCGCCATGACCTTCACAGGCAAACGCGATGGCGGCCGCGACCTTTGGACCCATTGATCCTGCGGCGAATTCCAGTTGCTCGAGAGCGTCCGGATGCGCACTCGCGATCAGGCGTTGATCCGGCAGGCCCCAATCGACATAGACCCCTGGCACGTCGGTCGCAATAATGAGTCTCCCGGCACCGATGTCTCGGGCCAACACGGCACTGGCGAGATCCTTGTCGATGACGGCTTCAACACCGGAGACATTGCCCGTACGTTGATCACGTGTTGTGGGTATGCCGCCTCCGCCGGCACAAATGACGACACAGTGCTTCGCGATCAGCCATTCGATCGGTTCCAGATGGAGGATCCGTTGAGGTACTGGCGACGCCACAACTCTGCGGAAGTACTCGCCGTCTGGCCTGACTGTCCAGCCACGCGCCTCGCTGAGGGCAATTGCACGATCCTTGTCGTAGACCGGACCGACAAATTTGGTCGGATTGTCGAAAGCCGGGTCATCTGCCAAAACCTCGGTGCGCGTCAGCACCGTCGCCACCGCACGATCGTTGCCGAGTTGATTGCCGAGCTCCTGCTCGATGAGGTAGCCGATCATGCCTTCGGTCTGAGCCCCGAGCACGTCGAAGGGATACGTACTGAGTTCGTCATAGGCCGCCGCCTGCAAAGCGAGTAAGCCTACTTGGGGACCATTACCGTGAGACACGACGAGGTCATTATCGGCGGCCAGCGCTGCCAGCGGCCCACACGCGGCCGCAATCGAAACCCTCTGGTTGGCGACGGTCATCGGTTCGCCGCGGCGAAGAATGGCATTTCCGCCGAGGGCCACAACGATGCGCATCAGACTCCAAGCGTCGCGACGAGTAGTGCCTTGATCGTATGCAAACGGTTCTCGGCCTGATCGAAGACGATGGAATGCTCCGAGTCGAACACGTCATCTGTCACCTCGAGACAACTGCGCCCAGTGCGCTGGAAGAGTGCCTCACCGAGCTCGGTTTGACGATCGTGGAACGCGGGAAGGCAATGCATGAATTTCACATCGGACCGACCAGTCGCATCCAGGAGGTCCTGATTGACCTGATATGCGCTGAGCAGGGCTATGCGTTCGTCCCACACTTCATCCGGCTCCCCCATCGAGACCCATACGTCTGTGTAGATGAAGTCGACACCCGCGACGCCTGTTGCCGGATCGTCGGTCTGCGTGATCTTGGCGCCAGTCTGTTGCGCGATCGCCAGCGAAGGCTTGAGCACGGAGTCCGGTGCCACGAGCGAGGCAGGGCCGATCATGCGGACATCCATGCCCATCATCGCGCCGGCCACCATGAGCGAACTCGCCACGTTGTTGCGTCCGTCGCCGCAATAGGCGAAGGAGACCTCGCTTGCGGGCTTGTCCGAGTGCTCAATCATCGTCAACATGTCACAAAGAGACTGCGTCGGATGCCATTGGTCGCTAAGACCGTTCCACACAGGCACCCCGCTCGAATTGGCGAGCTCCTCCACGCTGGACTGCTCGAACCCGCGATATTCGATGCCATCGAACATTCGACCCAACACCCGACCGGTGTCCCGGACTGACTCTTTGTGGCCCAACTGAGACCCCGTCGGATCCAGGTAGGTGACATGGGCCCCCTGATCGTGGGCGGCGACTTCGAACGCACACCTGGTTCGGGTCGAGTTCTTGCCGAAGACAAGAGCGATGTTTAGGTCCTGCAATCGTTTTTGTTCGGTCCGCGCGCGCTTCTCCGCCTTTAGCGAGGCCGCCAGGTCCAGAAGGCCGTGCCACTGACCTATGTCGAGGTCGAATTCCTTCGTGACGCTCATGCCGCGCATGCCGAGTTGGCCGGCTTGGAGGAGCGTCCGATTGTCCTCGAAAAGCGTTGTCACGAGGACACCGCATCGCGAACGATGGGACACGTCATACAACGTGGACCCCCACGACCACGGCCGAGTTCAGAACCGACGACAGGTATGACTTCGATCCCGTTGTCGATCAGCATGTGACTTGTCGTCGTATTGCGCTCATAGCCCATCACTACGCCGGGCGCGAGTGCCAAGACATTGTTTCCGTCGTCCCACTGTTCGCGTTCGGCCGCCATCTTGGTCGTCGGCGCCCGAAGCACCCGTACCTTGTCGAGATCGAGGGCCGCGGCAACGCTCTGGAACAGGTCGCTGTTCTCTTTGACTTCATAGTTGCCGACGTCGCCGACCGGCGTGAGGCTGAAGGATCGCAACTCGTCCGGCAAGTACGGATAGACGCAGAAGGCATCTCTGTCGACCATCGTCATGGCGGTGTCCAGGTGCATGAAGGCGCGCGTCTTGGGGATCTCGACGACGATGATGCGCTCGGCTGTCCCGGTCTCGAAAAGCCGGCGAGCCAGCACTTCTACACCTTGTGGGCTGGTGCGCTCCCCCATGCCGATCATGACCGCCCCGTTGCCAATGACGGTGATGTCTCCACCCTCGATCGTGGCCGGCTCGTGAGGGATCGAGTCATTTCCGTACAGGAAGGGGATCTCATTCTTGGTGAACATCGGATGGAAGTTGTAGACCACCCGGGAGTTGATCGTTTCGCGTTTCCGAGCCGACTTGGCCATCGGGTTGATCGATAGTCCCGAATAGATCCACGCCGCGTTGTCCCGTTGGAAGAGGTGGTTCGGCAATGGGGCCAGAACGAAGTCTTCGTCGTCCAGGTATTCCATGAGCAGGCTTGACGTATGAAGCATCGGCGCAATTTCGCGCTTCAGGATGCCACCGATGAGCATGTCTGCCAGCTCGACGGCCGGTGTCAGCGCCATGATCGTGTCAAGTGGTGCGTCGAGCGCCGGACCGAACTGGGTTGCTGTCGT
>JBDSQP010000316.1:0-2678 GCA_039929755.1 Aeromicrobium sp.
GGGTTCGCGGCGAGCAGGTTCTTGGCGGTGGCGACCTTCTCGGTCGGGGCAGTCACGAGGACGTGGTGCTCCATCGAGGATTCGTGGCCGTCCGCCGCGTCCAGCTCGTGCAGAACGTGCTTGGGAAGGTGTTTCTTGACCAGACGGTTGACGTCGCCGTCGAGGGTGGCCGAGAGCAGGAGGCGCTGGCCGTTGACCGGCGTCTGTGAAAGGATCCGGTCGATCGGCTTGAAGAAGCCGAGGTCGCAGAGGTGATCGGCTTCGTCGAGGACGGTGATGAGGACGTCATCGAGCGTGCAGGTACGACGGTCGATGAGGTCTTCGAGGCGGCCCGGAGTGGCGATGACGACGTCGACGCCTGAACGAAGACGCTTGATCTGTCGATCGATCGACGTGCCGCCGTAGACGGTGGCGAGACGCAGGCCGAGTGCATCGGCGAGCGGGTCGAGCGCTTCGCGAACCTGTGTGGCGAGTTCACGCGTCGGCAGGATGATGAGGCCACGAGGTGCCTTGGGGCGGCTCGTGCCACCGGCGAGGGCGACAAGCACCGGAACGCCAAAGGCAAGCGTTTTGCCTGAACCCGTACGGGCACGGCCGAGGACATTGGCACCGGTCAGGGCGTCGGGGATGACGGCATCCTGGACCGGAGTGGGAGTGGTGATGCCCTGATTGACCAGCGCTTTGATGAGCGGGGCCGGGAGGGCAAGATCGGAAAAGGTGCGCGACGAAACGTCACTTATTGCGTTAGACAAAGAACTCACAGACTTGAGAAAAAGCCCGATCATTCCAGGCCGCGCAGGATGCGCACCTTCGCCGGGCAAACATGCGAAAGGCGCCTGCGTGAGGCGCACTTTCACTTATTCACATACTATCACGATTTGGCCGATGCCTTGACATCAAGAGATCAGGCGACGAGGTCCTGGTACTCCGGATGCTTGGCAATAAAGCCCGCAACATATGGACAAAGCGGCCGAATGACTCTGCCGTTGGCCCGGACGTCATCCAGGGCTTGTGTGACGAGGATCGCAGCCAGGCCGAGACCGCCGAACTCTTCGAAGACCTCAGTGTGTGGAAACACAAGGACGTCGCCCTGGTCGACGTACTCGGTGAAACCGGCCAATATGCCGTCGACGCTGATCTCGTAGCGCGAACGGGCGGCGTTGTTCTCGACGGTCGTTGTGGTCGTGGCGTCTTCAATGCTCATGTGACGGTAACGCTCACGTGACGGCGATGATTCCAAGAACTCCCACGGCGAGCCCGAGACCGAGCGAGACGCCAATCAGCACGGCGTGAACCTTGAGGAACGTCGTGGGTTTGCCTGCACTGTCCCTGGCACGGTCATCTCTGACGATGCGCTTGAAGAACTGTGGCCAGATCAGCAGGTTCCAGAGAGCGGTAGTGATCAGCAGGATCGACCAGCCGGCGGGGATATCCATGGGGAGAGGCTAACGGGGCCACCCCAACGCTCAGCGTTTGCTCACCCATTCGCCGTATGTCGCGGGTTTGTCGGTCATGATGATGTCGGCCTTGAGCCGGTTCGCCGCTTCCCACTGGGCAGGGGTGTTGACTATCCAGACCATGACCTTCAGCCCCTTGGCTCTCAACTCCTTCACATAGGACTCGGTCGCGATATCGGTCTCCACGGCTACTCCCCACAGGTTCTGGGTGAGGTCCGCGACGGGGATGGGCTTCTTGGAGACGAACTGCATCAGGCGGACGTTGACGCCATCCTTTTCGGCGCGCGCGTGCATCTTGTCGAGTTCTTCGGGCTTGGATGACGTGATGACGGCCCGATCGTTCATTCGGACGTTGGTCAGGATGCCGATGAACTGCCGGACCTGCGTTTCGTTCTGAGGGACCTTGATCTCGGGGTAGATCTCGGCTCCGGCTATTCCGGCGATCGCCGACACAGCGTCATTGAACGTTGGAATTCCGTAGCGCTTCCCGTTCGACGAAGCGGCGGCGGCCGAGAGACAGTCGTCACGCAGCACGGGCCAGTCTGTCTCGGCCACAACGTGCGAACCGCCGGCGCACTCCATACCCGGCGTGGTTCCCGCGTCATGAACAAGCACCGCGACGCCATCCTTCGTCCAGCGCACGTCGGTTTCGATGGCAGCACCAACTCTGGCGGCGTCCTTGAACGCGGGCAGAGTTTGCCACGCATACGTCTCATCGCCGCCGCGGTGCGCAAGGACGATCGGTCCGCCAACTCCGCCGAGCGGGGGCGGTGCGACCGTCGGTTGCTTGGGGTCCTCCGACTGAGCCTTCAGGACTCCCACGACCACCGCGGCGACTGCAACCGCCACGACACACACGAGGACCAGGACCAGCCGCAACCGGGACGAACGGCGAGGACGCTCGCGAGGTGGGTCGGCTGCCGGGGGCTCGGCGATGACATAGGTATCCGCCGGTTCATCGTCTTCAGGCTCGATCGGCGGCTCCTCGACGAGGGTCTCGGTCGGGTTCGTCTCCTGGGACTGTTCGTCTCGCAGGTCGATCAGTGTGCGCTCCAGGACATCGAGCAACTGGGCGGTGTCGGCGCGAAAACGGTGAGGGCTGAGTTCAAGCGCCTGATGGCGTACGAGTGGCGCCAGGCTGGGCGGCAACTGGTCCGATCTCGGCATCGTGGCGCCGTCCACCAGGATCGGGATGAGTAGGACTCCTTCGCGGTCGAGGCC
>JBDSQP010000317.1:0-3072 GCA_039929755.1 Aeromicrobium sp.
CGAGATCGTGTTCCCAGCCGCCATCTTGCAGCCGCCGTTCTTCCATGCCGATGCCGACGACGCAGTCAACTACGGCGCGATCGGGGCGGTCATCGGCCACGAGATCGGCCACGGCTTCGACGACCAAGGCTCGCATTACGACGGCACCGGTGCACTCCGCAACTGGTGGACCGACGACGACCGGTCCTCGTTCGACAAACTCACCGCCGCACTCGTCGCGCAATACAGCGAGTTGTCACCCGCCGGAGCCGCCGGGCAGAAGGTCAACGGCGAGCTGACGATCGGTGAAAACATCGGCGACCTCGGTGGACTCGGCATCGCCCTCAAGGCGTTCAGACTCGCCCAATCGGAGTCAGAAGCTCCCGAGATCGATGGATTGACCGCCGAACAACGCTTCTTCATCTCGTGGGCCCAGGCTTGGCAGGCCAAGGTCCGCGATCAAGAGATTGTGCGCAGGCTGACCATCGACCCGCACTCACCCCCCGAATTCCGCTGCAATCAGGTCGTACGCAATATCGATGCGTTCTACGAAGCATTCGAGGTCACCAAGGACGACGAGTTGTGGCTGGACCCAGATGAGCGCGTGAACATCTGGTGATCGCTTCCAGCTCACCTTCCGGTGCCATTCAGCGCCGAACACTTCGGACTCTTGCGGTGTCGCAAGTCATCGGAGGTATCGGCAATGGTGCCGGCATCGCTGTCGGCTCGCTGATCGTCAAGGAGGTCAGCGGATCGTCGGGATGGGCCGGTATGGCGACCGTCATGCTCACACTCGGCGCAGCTCTTTTCACGCTGCCTCTGGCTGCCCTCGCAAGCAGCAGGGGCCGTCGGCCACCGCTCACGATCGGCTGGCTACTCGGTGCCTGCGGGGCATTCACCACGATTGCCGGGGCGAATGCAGGCTCGCTTCCGGTCACACTCTTTGGCCTGATTCTATTCGGGGCAAGTACGGCGGCAAATCTCCAGTCCCGATTCGCCGCTGTCGACCTGGCCGAGCCCGGTCAGCTCGGCCGATCGCTCTCGCTCGTCATCTGGTCGACCACGGTCGGTGCCGTCATCGGACCCAACCTCACGGGCCCAGGAGCCTCCCTGGCCGGCCACCTCGGCGTTCCCGACCTCGCGGGGCCACTTGTCTTCTCCGGCGTCGGCTTCTTGCTCGCGGGGCTGCTGATTTTCACGGCACTGCGACCCGACCCCCTGATCGAAGCGGGGGGCGGGGACGGTTCGGCGCGTACGGGCATCCGAGCTGCCTTGCCATATATTCGTGGCAGCACGCTGGCCGGCATTCTCACGGTTTCTTCAGCTCACGCCGTCATGGTGGCGGTCATGGCGATGACGCCGGTTCACATGAAGGACCACGGCGCAGCCCTCGACATCATCGGCCTCACGATCAGCCTTCACATCGCCGGCATGTATGCCTTGTCACCGGTCATGGGTTGGCTGAGCGACACGTGGGGAGCCCGGCAGACGATCCTGTTGGGCCAGTCGATCCTTTTGCTGGCTGTCTTCATCGCCGGCACATCCGGACAGTCGAACGTCCAGATCTCGGCGGGCCTCATCTTGCTCGGCCTCGGCTGGTCGGCGTCGGTCATCGCCGGCTCGGCACTCGTCAGCCAATCCCTGACACCTGACGTACGCCCTTCCGTTCAAGGTCTGAGCGACCTTGCAATGAATCTCTCGGGCGCTTCGGGTGGGCTGCTCGCCGGACTCATCATGGCCGGCTGGAACTTCGGCACTCTCAACGTCGCCGCGTCGGCACTGACCATCCCGGTGATCTTCGTGATCGTGGCGGGCCGACGGACAATCGCTACTTTGCCGGCAGCACCTTGAACGTATTCACGATCGCGTTGACCTGAGGCAAGACGATGCCCGGGTCAGTGCCAAAACCGGTGAACGTGGTGATCAGGAAGTCTCGCGGGCGTGCGGAGACCAGCACGCTGACAAATCGAATTTTCACTTTCTGAGCATTGACCGCCTGCCCAGATGTTGCCAAGGCATCTCGACCATCGACCTTCTGCGACTGCCGACCAAACACTCGCACTTGGGTGTAGCCCTGCTTGAGCGCATCAACGAACTGTTTACTTCCCTGCATCAACGAGCCTGTACCGGCGGGACCGGCCGTCACCACCAAACGATTGTCCGTGCTGTTCAGTTTCACTGTTTTCCCGTACCGCTTCGCGGTGAGACCCGCGGGCACCCCGAGGCTGAAACCGCATTCCAGGCATACCAACACCTTCGTCTCAACCCGAGCGATCGGTTGTTTCTTTTCGGCTCCCTGCAGGGTCGGGAAGAGAAGATACCCGCCCAACAGCAGAGCGATCACACCGATCTGAATCGGCACGATCATACGAATGTTCAACGTGTTGGCCCCCATCAAGATGTGGACCGGGGGCCGCAAATGCCTCTCTGCGACCCCCGGTTGGTGACTTAGCGTCGCCGAAACTCAGCTCCGAATCGTGCGACTGCGTCGACCGTATCCGGTGATCAACGCGCCGCCTCCGACCCCGAACAAGCCAAGCGCGAGAAGCACGGGCGATACGCCACCTGTGTTCGGAAGCTTGGCGGAATCGGAATCATCATCATCGTCATCTTTGCAAGACTGTTCATCAGCGTCGTCACACGGCGGTTCGCAGTCGTCAGCGTCGTCACACGGAGGGTTGCAGTCGTCAGTGCCGGTCGAGTCACACGGAGGGTTGGGGTTGCACTCCGGGCGCGTGGGATCTTCCACACACGTGTTGTGGACCAATGTCTCGGTGTGGGAAACGCCAGCGAAGGCATTGAGCGTACTAGGCAGCACCGTCGCCTTCAGGGCATCCTGGGCGTGCCCTGCGACGCCATTGCCAAGGTAGGACTCGCCTTGATTCAAAAAGATGCACACCAGGCTCAAACCAGTGCACGGAGGCAGGATCGAAAGATCAGTGGGCTGATCAACCGTTCCGAGATCCTGACCACCGGCTTGGAGGCCGAGGAGACTTGAATTCCTGCTCGCCGTTGAAACCGCACCGCCAGAGTCAGCCTGGCCATCGGAATGAATGAGACCGGCCCCGATCGTGCATCCGGCGATGGTGGGGA
>JBDSQP010000318.1:0-7822 GCA_039929755.1 Aeromicrobium sp.
TGCGGCGGTGGTCGCGTTGTCAGAGGTCTTGTCCGACGAACCACATGCGGCCATGGTGAACAGCAGCAGGGCTGCGGCGAGGGTTCCGGTCAGGCGTTTCATGATGCTCCTTCGAGGGTTTCGACGATGACTGTCGTCGACTTGATGACGGCCACCGCGACGCTGCCGGGCTCCAGTTTCAGTTCGCGTACGGATTCGCTCGACATCAGCGAGAAGACCCGGAAAGGTCCGCACTGCATCTCGACCTGCGCCATCACGTTGTCGGTCTTGACCTCGGTGACGAGTCCGACAAAGCGATTGCGCGCCGAGCTGGACCCAGGGGTTTCGGGCACGGCCTTGGCCTGATCGCGGGCGAACGAAGCGAGAACTTTGCCCTCGATTGCCTTGCGGCCCGAGGCATCGGTGACCGCTTCGAGCGACCCGCCGGCGATCCAGCGACGAACGGTGTCATCGCTGACACCGAGAAACTTCGCGGCATCGGCAATCCGTATTTGCGACATACAAGGCACTCTAGAACATCAAATGCGGAACCGCTTGCTGAACCCAGACGCATAAGCGAAGCGAAACAAAAAGATGACGCATTCAAACCAGTCAGTGGTGTGAATGCATCATCTTTCGTAGAGAGCGGACGACGAGACTCGAACTCGCAACATTCTGCTTGGAAGGCAGAGACTCTAGCCAATTGAGTTACGTCCGCATGTTGCCTGATCAAGCAACGGCATTTATGTTCTCACAACTACGCCGTGGTCAGAAACCGGGCTCGCGGGTTATCCGCTCTTGCGACGGAAGACGCGCTTGGCGTCGACCTTGCCGTGCACGTCGTGAGCGTGCTCGGGACCCTTGCTCGCGGCGTTGGCGGGGTCGGTGTCGTTCTGCTGCTTGTTGCCCAGCGCCTCGGCGAACTTCTTCTTTAGGTCGTCCGTGTTGCTTGATCCAGCCATGACTGCTCCTCGTCAACATCACTCAGCGATACCGCTGCGTGATGTCCAGTATGCCGTCTGCTGCGGTGTCGACAACTACCTCGGCGGCGGCGCGTATGTCGTCAGTGGCAAAAAGCCGTTGTTCCTGTGCTGCCCACATGTCCCAGAACGGTGCATACGTCTGGCCGTCGCGGGAGAGCGCGCGTTGCTTGCGAATCGGGGCTGGTGCCTCCAGCCAGATGAGCATGCTGAGGTAGGGACGGCACAGCCGTGCACCGCTGCCGACCCCTTCGAGGATCAGCAGGGGATTGGGCGGCACCTTGATGTCTTCGGCGGGGCTATCGCGGCCCCAATCCCATCGCGCAACTGCTCCGATCTCGCCGACAGCTAGCCGGCTCAACATCCCGGCGACGATGAGTTGAGGCGCGGCATCGAGTCCGGACCAGCCTGGGTAAATGTCTTCCAGATGAACTACCGGAGCGTGGACGACCGCCGAGAGCGCATTCGCGAAATCCGTCTTGCCCGCACCGCTCGGACCGTCGACCGCAATGACCTTTGTCGTGCCACACGCCGGGGCGCGGCTGTCGATCAGCGAGGCGAGGTCGTCATACCGGATTGGGGCCACGAGGCAAGTGTCTACTAGACTGCTCTGGCTGCATCGGGATGTAGCGCAGCTTGGTAGCGCATCCGTTTTGGGGGCGGAGGGTCGCAGGTTCAAATCCTGTCATCCCGACCAATCACGACACCCCGAGATTTGTTCACTTTTCGCCGACTTATGCCGCTCTGGCGGGCGAATAGTGAACAAATCTTGGAGTGTGTCACCTGACATACCTCGAAGTGTCGGGTGGCGTTCACGCTCAGCACGAGAGTTGGTCGCACGCGCCTGCCCCAATGGAGATGTGAAGCCCAGCGCATCAGCTGAATTTCCGAATCGCCGCCAGTTTTTGGCCGGCAGTATCAGCATCGCCGCAGGAGTCGGCGTCCTCGGTTCCTTCGCTTTGACGACCGAAGCCCCTGCCGCCGGAACAAAGCCCTTCTCTCATGGAGTTGCCTCGGGTGACCCGCTGCCCGGCGCAGTTGTCCTTTGGACGCGCGTCACGCCCACGCCTTTCGCGGTGGCCGGCTCGGGCAAGGGAGAACCGGCAACCGTGCAGTGGGAAGTCGCGACCGATGAGGATTTCCGCCACATCGTTCGCTCGGGACTTCTCCGAACCGATGCGCGTCGCGACCACACGATCAAGGTCGACGCAACGGGGCTTGAACCTGCCACCACTTACTTCTACCGGTTCAGCTTCGGCACTGAACGCTCACCGACCGGTCGTACGAGGACCGCGCCGGCCCATGACAGCGACCCGGAGCGACTCCGTTTTGGAGTTGTGTCGTGTGCCAACTGGCAGGCTGGCTACTTCAGTTCCTACCGGCACCTTGCTGAGCGAGGCGACCTGGACGCTGTCATCCACCTCGGCGACTATCTGTATGAATACCAGCCCGGCAAGTACTCATACGGCCACGTCAACCAGGACATACGGACTCACTTTCCGCCCCGTGAGATCGTCAGCCTGCGCGACTATCGCGAGCGGCATGCCCAATACAAGACAGATCCCGACCTGCGGGCGCTGCACGAGGCGGTCCCATTCATCGTGACGTGGGACGACCACGAGGTGTGCGACGGCAACTGGGCCCACGGCGCCTTCGAACACCAACCGTTGACCGAAGGTTCGTTCGAAAAGCGAAAGCGGGCCGCTCACCAGGCGTACGACGAGTGGATGCCAGTACGGATCTCCGGAACCGCGGTGTCTGGTGACGGTGAACGGATGTATCGGCGCTTACAGTTCGGGCGGCTCGCGGACCTGTCGATGCTCGACCTGCGCAGCTATCGAAGCAAAAGGGCTGAGCCCGAGGAACCTGAAATCGACGATCCCGCGCGGACGATCGCAGGTACCGCGCAATTGGACTGGCTGACAGACAATCTGTCGACGACGAGTGCGCAGTGGAAGCTCATCGGCAATCCGGTGATGATCGCTCCGGTCCTGATGCCACCCCGACCGGCTGCAGAGGAATACGCGTTGAGCCAGAACGTCAGCGTCACGCCGACCAAGGCCTCTGCATCCAACACCGATGAATGGGACGGATACACCGCCGACCGCCGCAGGGTGCTCGAACACCTGGTGACCGAGGAGATCGGCAATGTCGTGTTCCTCACCGGCGATGTGCACACGGCGTGGGCGAACGATGTGCCCGCGGGGCAGTCGGGCCCATCGGTGGCCACGGAGTTCGTGGTCAACTCGATCACCAGCAACAACACCGATGACTTCATGGGGACGAAGCCGCGGACCGCATCTCTCGCGCTGGAGGCCTTGATTCAGGCCGAGAACCCGCATGTGCGCTTCGTGAACCTCGATGACCACGGCTATTCCGTTCTGAACGTGACCCCCGACGGCGTTCAGATGGATTGGCACGCGATCAGCGATCGTCGCGACCCGGAGGCACGTTCACGGCTATTGACGTCGTGGTCGGTCGCGTCAGGAACTTCGTACGTCGCACCGGTCCACGGGGCCTCTCCGGCCTGAGCCCAGACTCCTCGACCGTGGCTTTGCTGTACATGAGAGACTGATACGTCGCTGTTTTTGCCGTCCGCGCGTCGGCCACAGCACCCCAACGCCAAGTTCCGAGATCTACGCAGGAGACACCCACGTGAAAAGCACCACCGAGACCTTGAGCCCGACGAGAGTCAAGCTCACCATTCAGGTGCCTTTTGAGGAATTCAAGCCGAGCCTTGAAGCCGCCTACAAGACCATCGGTTCGCAAATCACGATCCCCGGCTTCCGCAAGGGCAAGATCCCCGCAGCGATCGTCGACCAGCGCGTCGGCCGCACCGCCGTGCTCGATGAGGCCATCAACAGCGCCCTCCCCGGTTGGTACGGCGCTGCTCTTGAAGAGACGAAGATCATTCCGCTGAGCCAACCCGAGATCGACCTGACGAAGTTCGTCGACGGCGAGGACATCGAAGTCACCGCCGAGGTCGACGTACGCCCGGCCATCACGCTTCCCGACATCAGCAAGATCGAAGTGACCGTCGAAGACGCCGTCGTCAAGGACGAAGACATCGACGAGCAGATCGAAGCCCTCCGCGAGCGCTTCGCGACCTTCGTCGACGTCGACCGTGCCGCCGCCGAAGGTGACTTCCTCACGATCGACCTGTCGGCCTCCAAGGACGGCGAAAAGATCGAGGCCGCGCAGGCCGAGGGTATGCCGTACCAAATCGGCAAGGCCACCATGCTCGAAGGACTCGACGAGGCCGTGACCGGTCTCAAGGCCGGGGAGTCCAAGGTCTTCACGACCCAACTCGTCGGTGGCGAGCTCGCCGGCCAAGATGTCGAAGTCGACGTCAAGGTCACCGAGGTCAAGCAGCAGGAACTTCCCGAACTCGACGAGGAGTTCGCGCAGACCGCTTCGGAGTTTGACACCGTCGCGGAACTTCGCGCCGACGTCGCCGAGCGTGTAACTCGTGGCAAGCGAATCGAGCAGGCAGGCGAAGCCCGCGATGCCGTTCTGGAGCAGGTGGTCGACCTGGTGGACGCGCCGCTCCCCGAGGGCACCGTCACCGACGAAATCACCGCACGTCGCGAACAGATTGAGCAGCAGTTGGCCTATGCCGGCATGACGTTCGACGCTTACCTCGATTCTGAAGAGCAGACCGTCGACGAGTTCGAGGCCGATCTCGAGAAGCGGGTTCGCGATTCGCTCATCGCCCAGTTCGTACTCGATGAAATCGCCAACGCCGAGGAGATCGGCGTCGACGATGCTGAGCTGACGCAGCACATCATGCGCCGCGCCCAACAGTCCGGCCAGGATCCGCAGTCATACATCCAGCACGCGATGGAGCACAACCACGTTCCGGAGCTCATGGGCGAAGTCGTTCGCGGCAAGGCACTTGCCTCACTCGTCGAATCGGCGCAGGTCAAGGACAAGTCGGGCAACGTCATTGAGTTGGCCAAGCTTCAGGCTGACGGTAGCTTCGCAGAAGAAGGCGCCACCGAAACGGTCGAACTCGAAGCCGAAGGCGCCTCCAACAAAGAGTGACCAACGACTCGCCGGTCTGAGGTTTCATTTCGCCTGAGATACCGGCAGTATGTATGCATGACAGCCGAGCCAGCGCGAACCACTGACGTTGTCGCGCTGGCCCTGGATTATGGCGATCGCCTGATCATCGGGACCATGCGCGAAATGCATGGCGCCATCTCGCAGCGTGCATTTGGCGCGACCCGATTCATCGGTGGGCATGTGCCCGAGTCGTTGCATGACGCCGTCGTGACGTCGATCTATGGCGCCATTTCGGGCGTCCTTCGCGTTTCGAGTGGATCGGTGCGAGCGTTGTCGGCTCGTGGCATCGGCAGACCGGTCGAGAACAGCATGGTCGGTCGCCGGATCGTTGCCGCAGTCAACGGGCTCATCGGCGAAGAACTCCGCATGCTCGACGACCCCCAGGCCATCAAGATGTCGGTGCGTCACGAGGGCGAAGACATTGTGGCGACGCCGTTCCCGATCAAACAGGTCTATCAAGACGCCACCAGCCATATGGTGATCTTCCTGCACGGTCTCTGCGAGAGCGATGAGTCGTGGTTCCAGCGACAGAAGATCGTCGGCACCAACTCCGTCACTCGCATCTCCGAAGACACCGATGGCACGCCTGTTCTTGTGCGCTTCAACACCGGTCTCCATGTTTCGGAGAACGGCCGCCACCTCGACGCCCTCGTCCATCAACTCGTCGAGGCCTGGCCGGTCAAGGTCACTCGCATCACGTTGGTCGGCCACTCGATGGGTGGCCTCGTCGTACGTGCAGCTACGAATTACGCGACCGCGGCCGGCGAGATCTGGCCGCAAATGGTCAAGGACATCGTGTGCCTGGGGACCCCCCATACCGGTGCACGACTCGAAAAGGTCGCGCACCTCGGTTCACGATTGCTGCGCTTCTGGCCCGAGACAACGCCCTTCAGCACGATCCTCGAAACCCGCTCTCCGGGCATCGTCGATTTGCGTCATGGCTATATAAGCCACGATGAATGGGAAGGCCAGGACCTCACAGCCCAATGGGGCCTCGACCGAATCGCCGCCGCCCCGCTGCCGCATGCCGAGTATCACTTCGTCGCCGCCACACTCGGCGCATCGCAGCGCCACCCGTTCAGCACAATCCTGGGTGACCTGCTTGTCCACTTTTCTTCGGCAACGGGCATGGGCAAGACCGGCCCGATCGTCGAAGGCGCGAGTTTTGAATACCTGCACAGCACCGATCACTTCGCGCTACTCAATCATCCGCAGATCGGCGATTGGGTCGTCGCCTGGCTCAACGACCGCAACCGCAATCTCCCCGCCCTTCCCGCAAGCTCATCGACAGGACGTTCATGAACCGCGAAGAAATCTCCGCCAGCATCGACATCGACGCAACCCCCGCAGAGGTGTGGGAGGTCGTCAGTGACCTGAAGCGCATGGGTGAGTGGAGCCCGCAGTGCAAAAAGATGTTCGTTCTCGGCCGTGAGGTCAAGAAGGGCACGCGTACCTTCAACATCAACTCCGCCGGCAAGATGCACTGGCCGACGAGTGCCAAGGTCACAGAGTTCGATCCCGAAAAGAAGCTTGCGTTTCGCGTTGTCGAGAACCGCACAATCTGGTCCTACGAACTCGAGAAGACCGCTGCAGGCACCAAGCTGACCGAGAGCCGCAGAGCGCCCAACGGCGTGTCGAGCGGGTCGAATTTCGCCGTCGAACGCGGCATGGGCGGGATCGAGAAGTTTGAGGCGTCCCTTGAGCGCGGCATCAAGAAGACCCTCGCCAGGATCAAGAGCGAAGTCGAGGCCTGAGATGGCGAAGACAGTTGCGCCAATCGAGACAAGCATCGACATTCTTGCGACCCCTGCTGACGTGTGGGCGATCGTCTCCGACATGCGACGAATGCCCAGGTGGAGCCCGGAAGTCATCTTTCAGGGATTCACCCGGCGTGAACTCGGCCAGGGCACCCGCAGCTTCAACCTCAACAAGCGCAAAGGGTTCATCTGGCCGACGTCCAGCAAGATCACCGTCTTCGAGCCGGAGAGGAAGTTGTCTTTCTACGTCTATCTCGCTGCAGCGCAATGGACGTACGAGCTCGAACCCACCGCGACCGGAACGCGCCTGACCGAACGCCGTGAACTCCCCGGTGGCAAGCGAGCGATCCTGTCCAAGACCACGGCCCGTCTCGCCCTCGGGGGCATCGAGAGCCACGACGTCGAGCTCATTGAGGGTATGAACAAAACCCTCGCCCGGATCAAGGCCGAGGCCGAAACCGCCTAGCTCGTTACCAACAGCTAGCGGTCGACCAGCGTCAGCTCGAATGTGTACAGGTCCGCGCGATAGGCGTGTTGACCGAACTCCACGGCCCGGCCGGCGTTGTCGTACGTAGTGCGTTGCATCGTCAGCAGGGGAGCGCCGCGCTTTTCGTTGAGCAGTCGGGCATCGCGCGCATCGGCACGCCGTGCGCCGATGCTTTGGCGCGCGACCCGCATCAGGATCCCGCTTTCGCGCAGTGACGCGTAGAGCCCGGTCTTCGACAGATCCACATCGCTCAGATCAATCGCGTCGGCCGGAAGGAAGTTGTGCATCAGGGCGAGCGGTGCCTCGCCGATAAAGCGCAGGCGCTCCAGTGACCACACCTGATCGCCCGGTGCGAGTTGCAATTGCTGGGCGACTTCCTCGGTCGCCGGGATGAGTTCGAGCGAGATGACTTCGCTTCGTGGTCTTTGGCCGGCTGCGCTGAGGTCGTCGAACAAGCTGGTCAGCTCGACCGAGCGGCTGATCTTGCCGTGGACGACCTGAGTTCCGACTCCGCGCTTGCGGACCAGCATCCCCTTGTCGACGAGCACCTGAAT
>JBDSQP010000319.1:0-15036 GCA_039929755.1 Aeromicrobium sp.
GTCCATGCCAGTCCAGAGAACCTGTGGACCGTCATCGAGGGGATCGGCGGCACGAACGGCTGGTACTCGTGGGACTTGGCCTGGTGGGTTCGAGGCCTGATGGACCGTGCCGTAGGAGGTCCCGGACTCCGCCGTGGTCGCCGCAACCAGAAGGACCTCGTCGTCGGCGATGCCCTGGACTTCTGGCGCGTCGAGGAGACCGACGACAAAACGTTCCTCCGGCTTCGGGCCGAGATGAGGCTGCCCGGGCTTGCCTGGCTCGAACTGCAGGTCGGCTCGACCGACGGCGGCACAACAACCTTCCACCACCGGGCACTTTTCCACCCGCGCGGGCTGTTCGGGCACGCCTACTGGTGGTCGATCTATCCATTCCACGGGATCATCTTCGGCTCGATGCAGCGCAATATCGCCAGGGCCGCCGAACGGCTCTAGGCCCTATCGTTGACCCATGGCCCCGACCGTGACCCAGGTCGCCGACGACACGTTCCACGTCGCCGGCGCGGCGACCAACTGGATCCTGCTGACCGAGGGCGATGCACTGACCCTGATCGATGCGGGATATCCGGGGGACTACGACGACGTACTCACGTCGATCTCAACGATCGGCTTCACCCCCGAACAGATTGCGGCAGTCCTTGTAACCCATGCACATGTCGACCACGTCGGCTCACTCCCGAAACTGCTCGAGTCGTGGGGCCCGCCGGTCTACACCTCGGGGCAGGAAGTCCAGCACGCCCGCCGCGACTACCTCGAACAGGCCTCACGTGCGGACGTCATGCTCCGCTGCTGGCGGCCGAAGGTGGCGCGATGGGCGATACACGTCGTCAAGGCCGGTGGCACCGACGACATCGCTGTGCCACAGGCCGAGCCGTTCCCCCGCGCCGGTCTCGGCTCGATCCCCGGCTCCCCGGTCCCGATCATGACGCCCGGCCACACGAGCGGCCATACCTGTTACTACCTGCCGTCGGCCAAGGCGATGGTCACCGGCGACGCCCTCGTCACGGGCCACGCGATCTCATCGATCAAGGGTCCGCAGGTGCTCGACGGGATGTTCCACAACGATGCGCGCGAGAACCTGCTGTCTCTCCAACTCCTCTCGGGCTACGACGCCGACGTCGTCCTGCCCGGCCACGGCCCGGTCTGGAACCGCCACATCGGCGAGGCCGTTGCGGCGGCTCGCTGACTAACGACGCGCCGTCAGCGTGAAGTGGCGCGTCGCGGCCTCGACGGGCTCCCGGGATCGACGCAGCGAAGAGGATGCGCCCCTGCACGCCTGAAGAAGTTGCCTCGGCGATTTTCAGGGTCTCGACCAAACCGGTCTTCGAGACCTGGGTTCCCGGATACGCGAAAGGGCTGTTCTACTCGGCGAACGCGCTGCCACGCCGTGCGGTGACGAAATCGCCCAGTGTGCTTACATGTTGCTCCGTCATGGGGATGGGGTCACCCCGATCTCCTAAGGTGGGCCCATGGATGCCTCGACCCTCCGCGCAGGCTGCCTGGCGATGCCCGGCTCCTACGAGGACTTCCCGTTCGGTCCCGATGCGTCGGTCTTCAAGGTGCGAGCCCTCGTCGAGGGTGGCCGCCACCCGAGCAAGATGTTCGCTCTGTCGGCCCTCTGGGGCGAGCCCCTCTCGGTCAGCCTCAAGTGCGAACCGTCCCTCGCCATCCATCTGCGTGCTACCCACGACGAGATCACGACGGCATACCACTTCAACAAGGTCCACTGGAACTGTGTCCGTCTCGACGGCGCGCTGCCCGACCAGATGATCCTGGAGATGATCGAGGACTCGTATGACCTTGTGGTGGCCACCCTCAACAGGGAGCAGCAAGCCCTGCTGGGATGGAGCCGCAGCCGGTGATCAATCCTGTGAGCGCTTCCTGAAGGCGCGCAGGGCCAGCGGCGCAAAGATCGCCGTCAGAAGGAGCGACCAGGCGATCGTCACGGGCACGGCGTGGTGCAGCGGCCAAGCGGCGTTCGCCAGCGCCGGGTCACCGTTGCCCCAAAGATTGCGGCACGCCTGCGTCAACGAGGAGATCGGATTCCATTCAGCGAGGAAGCGTAGCCACGAAGGCATCGCGGCTGTCGGCGCGAAGGTGTTGGCAAGGAATGTCAGCGGGAACATGACCGTGAACATGACGCCCTGCACGGCTTCGGTGGACTTGAGCATCGAACCGACAAAGATTCCGAGCCAGATCATGGCGAAGCCGAAGAGGAGGATCAACAGGAACGCCAAAACGCCGTCGACGACGCCGTTGCGTACGCGCCAGCCGATCAAAAGACCGGTGACCCCCATGACGGCGATGCCGATGCTCGAGTGGATCAGGCTGGAGATACTGCGGCCGATCAGAACTGAGGCGCGGGAGATCGGCAGCGACTTGAAACGGTCGACGATGCCTTTCTCCAGGTCATTTGTCAGGCCGATGGCGACGATCATCGCAGAGAAGACAATGGTCTGCGCCATGATGCCGGGCAGCAGGAACTCCCGATAGTTCGAGCCGGGAATGTCGATCGAGCCGCCGAAGACGTAGGCGAAAAGCAGCACGAACATGATCGGCTGGACGGTGACGTCCATCAACATTTCGGGCATGCGCTTGATGTGGATGAGATTGCGCCAAACGACGGTCATCGACGCCTTGGCGATGGACGGCGGTGAGATCGGCGGACGTGTTGCGGTGATTGTGCTCATTTCTGTACTTCTTCCAACGTGTCTGTTTGTTCGGTCGATTCGGCTTTGTGCCCGGTGAGGTGCAGGAACACGTCGTCGAGGCTCGGGCGCTTGAGGCCGAGGTCATCGACGGGAATGCCGCTTGTCTCGAACACATTGCCGATGCGCGACATGTCGCCGAGTCCGGAGGCCTTGGCCGTCAGGCGTCGCGCAACCTGATCAACGTGGACCTCATCGGAGCAGGTGCGTATGAGTTGCTCGGCGCGGCTCAGGTCAGAGGCATTGGTGAGTGTCACGACGACGCTGGCCGCTCCGGCCTGATCCTTGAGTTGTGTCGGAGTGCCGGCGGCGATGATCTTGCCCTTGTCGATCACGATGATCTCATCGGCCAGACGATCTGCCTCTTCGAGGTATTGAGTCGTGAGCAACAGGGTCGTTCCGTCGCGGACGAGGCCTTGAAGGACTTCCCACAACTCCGAACGGCTGCGCGGGTCGAGGCCGGTGGTGGGTTCGTCGAGGAACAGCACCGGCGGCGCGGCGATCAGGCTGACGGCCAAGTCGAGACGTCGGCGCATACCGCCCGAATAGGTCTTGGCCGTACGGTCGGCCGCTTCGGTCAGCGAAAAGCGCTCGAGGAGTTCTTCGCTCGTGTCGGCGATGTACTTCTTGGGTAGCCCGTAGAGGCGTCCGATCAGTTTGAGGTTTTCGCGCGCCGTGAGGAACTCGTCCACGGTGGCGGCCTGGCCGGTGAGGCCCATACTGCGTCGCACTGCATCTGGCTCGGTGATGATGTCGTGGCCCGCAACGCGGCCGGTGCCACTTGTCGGGACGCTCAACGTCGTGAGCATTCGGACGGTCGTAGTCTTGCCGGCACCGTTGGGGCCGAGCAATCCGAGCACAGAACCCTCGGGGACGACGAAACTCACGCCGTCGACAGCTGCGTTGTCACCGAATTTTTTGACGAGGTCGATGGCCTCGACTGCCGGAGCAGACATCTGAATTTCCCTCACTTTTGGCGGAGCCTCCCCTGTCCGGAAGACTCTCGATTTCCAACTTTGTACGTTACCCGCTTATTCCTATTAGGAATATCAGATCGGTGTGACACTTTGGACCGGCAGAGTGTGCCGAGATCGTGCCAAGTTCGATCAAGCCATCCTGTCGTCCAACGAACGACGGATCACGATGTCGCCGTAGGCGGTACGCGCCCGGATCTGGGCGGTCTTGTCGGGCCGCCCCGGAGCATCCGATGCCTCCAACGAGTTCAGCACGCTTCCGTACTGGGAGCTCGCATCGAGCCAGGCAGCCGTTCCTTCGCGTATGCCGACCTCGAGATCACCGCACGCGGTTTCAACCACGATCGCGCCGCTGACTACGTCCCCGATGCGTACGCTGCCATTTGCGGTCTTGGCACTCACCGCGGACAACGATCGCTCGACGGAGATGTCTCCGTTGGCTGCCTTGACCCGCAGTGCACCGGTAACCCCGCCGAGCCGGGTGTCCCCGTTGGAATTCTTGATTGACGCCGCCCCTTCGACTTCGCGGATCCGCACCTCGCCCGAACCAGTCGCGACGTCGGCAGAACCTGCGGCGTGCTCTATGTCGATGTCGCCGTAGCCAGTGCTCGCCTGCAACGCTCCAGTGTGATCGAGTCGGATGTTGCCGTAGCCGGTCTTGATCCGGCACGCTCCGAGTTCGCCTTCGCTGTCGAATTTGCCGAAACCGGTCTCGCCCTGGAGGCTCGAACCGATCGGCAACTCGATCGTGACGTCGACCCGCCCGTCCCTGCCGAACGGTGTGTATTGCTTCCAGCTTTTTGGCGTCTTGACCAGCAACCTGCCATCGACGAATTCGATGCGGGTCTGCTCGGCCGCTTCCACATCTGAGTCCTTGGAGATTCTGCTGGGCCGCACGTCGACGACAGTGTCGGCGCGACCGCTCGCGACGATCCGCACATCGCCGACACCGAGGTCAATCGTGACCGAGATCGGTTCTGGAGTTTCGTAGGTTGTCATGGTGGTCTCCTTCTGAAAATTGAGGTTGGCGTTCTGCGGCATATGTGGTCAGCGCACCCAGCCGCTATAGCGCTGACCACCGGATTTGCTCTGAAGTCCGGAGCGAGCATTGCGGGCGCCCGGCTCCAGGGCCGCGGCAGCGGCGCGGACATGCCAGGCATTGACCGAGATCCCCATCCGGCCGGCCGCCTCTTCGATCCGGGGCTTGAAGTGTTCGGGAAGGCGCAGCGTGGTCCGCCAAGTGCCGCCATCGTCGGCCTCGCCCAATCCAGGCGTCGTTGAGGGATCGACACCCGAAGAATCGATTTCGGGAGCATGCGAAGTGGTGTCTTCGTGCTGCTGATCCGAAGGCGGTGGCGTCACGACGAACTCGGGATCACGTCCACGCAGTCGTACGTCGACTGATCCCGGTGCGAGCTCGCGGGTGATTTCGTCCGCCGCTGCGGACAGCGCCTCGAGCAGCACCAGCCGGGCGGCCGAATCGAGGGGAGCAGTGAGCCGCTCGGCCAGCGCGACCGCATCCGGGCCGCCGGATTCGGCGGCAACGAGGAGTTCGTGACGGAGAGTCTCGACATACGACGTAAGGTTCATGACACCACTATGACGCCATAGTGGTGTCATGTCAACATCACTTTGGTGTCTACGCTGTGCTGGCAGAACGACAGAACGCCCGCAGGCAACCGGTGAAGGATGACGTGCGGGCGTTCTGAACGGTGCTTTAGAGGCTAGACGCTGTGCGCCCTAAACGAAGAGCTCGCCGTTCTTGGCCTTGTCGAGAAGCAACGCCGGCGGCAGGAAGCGGTCGCCGTATTTGGCAGCCAATTCCTGGGCACGCTCGGTGAAAGCTTCGATGCCGATGCGGCCGTCGGGAGCTTCGTAGCCGTTGATGTACTGCAACGCTCCACCGAGAAGGGGAGGGAAGCCGATGCCGAAGATCGAGCCGATGTTGGCGTCGGCGACTGTGCGGAGCACGTTCTCTTCGAGACAACGAACCGTGTCCAGGGACATGACGAACACCAGGCGGTCCTTGAGATCCTGGAAGTCCGGCTGTTCGGCCGCGACCGGGAAGGCTTCTGCGAGCCCGGGCCACAGGCCCGTACGCTTGCCGGCTTCGTCATAGTCGAAGAAGCCCTTGCCGACGAGCCTGCTCGAGCGACCGAGTTCGATCATCGTGTCGATGACCTTCTCTGACGGTGACTCGACCCAGGTGCCGCCTTCGGCTTCAACAGCCGTCTTGGAGGCGACGCGAATCTTCTTCATCAACTCGAGGTTGAGCTCATCGCTGATCTGGATCGGGCCAGTCGGGTAGCCCGACTGAGTGGCTGCGCGGTCGATCGAGACCGGGCTGACACCCTCGGTCAACATGCCGAGTCCCTCATTGATGAACTGGCCAATCACGCGGCTGGTGAAGAAGCCACGGCTGTCGTTGACGACAATCGGGGTCTTCTTGATCGCCATGACGTAGTCGAGTGCATGGGCGATCGTCTCGTCGTCGGTCTTGGCGCCGGCGATGATCTCCACCAGCGGCATCTTGTCGACCGGCGAGAAGAAGTGGATGCCGATGAAGTTCTCCGGACGCGTGACACCCTCGGCAAGTCCCGTGATGGGCAGCGTCGAGGTGTTGGAGCCGAGCAGGGCGTCGGAGTTGACGACCGGCTCAAGTTCCTGGAACACCGAATGCTTCAGCTCGACCGACTCGAAGACGGCTTCGACGACGAGGTCGCAGCCCTTGAGGTCGGCGTAGTCGGCCGTCGGCGTGATCTTGGCGAGGAAGGCAGCCTTGGCTTCTTCGGTCAGGCGACCCTTGGCGATCTGCTTGTCGAGGAGCTTCTCGCTGTAGTTCTTGCCCTTTTCGGCAGCTTCGAGGCTGACGTCCTTGAGGACGACGTCCATACCGGCTTTGACCGAGACGTAGGCGATGCCCGCACCCATCATGCCGGCACCGAGAACGGCGACCTTGGTGAACTTCTTCTTCTCGATGCCCGCGGGGCGTGATCCGCCCGCGTTGATGGCTCCGAGGTCGAAGAAGAACGCCTGCGTCATGTTCTTGAACTGCTGGCCGACGATGAGTTCGACGAGGTAACGCGATTCGATGCGGCTGGCGGTGTCAAAGTCGACCGAAGCACCCTCGATT
The DNA here is from genome assembly GCA_039929755.1 of Aeromicrobium sp. Taxonomy (GTDB): domain Bacteria; phylum Actinomycetota; class Actinomycetes; order Propionibacteriales; family Nocardioidaceae; genus JACMOZ01. The sequence goes on from JBDSQP010000319.1 coordinate 6,813, forward strand.
GCGGTGCTCAGGATGTTCTTCGGAGCCTTGTAGGCCGCGCCCTTGACCTGCTTGCGCAGGTTGGCCGGGAAGGCCGGGAGGTTGGCTGCGAACGCTGGGGTGGTCGGCGTGCCCCCGGGCATGCGGTAACCCTTGCGATCCCAGGGCTTGGTGAAGGCTTCCTCGTTGCCGACATTGGCTTCGATCCAGGCCTTCGCAGCCGGGAAGAGATCGTCCTGCGTTGCGACGACTTCGTCGATGAGTCCGGCTTCCTTGGCCTGCGCGGGCTTCATGCGCTGCCCCTGGAGGAGAACCTTGAGGAGGGCATCGCCGATGCCGAGCATGCGGACCGTACGGGTCACGCCGCCGCCACCGGGGAGGAGACCGAGGGTGACTTCGGGGAGACCGATCTCATAGCGACCCTCGGCCGCGATGCGGTGATGGGTCGCAAGGGCGATCTCGAGGCCGCCGCCGAGGGCAGCGCCGTTGATCGCTGCGACGGACGGCTTGCCGATTGTCTCGAGCTTGCGCAGGGTGGCCTTGATGCCTTCGATGTTCGTAAAGATGTCTTCGGCATCGGCCGGCGTCGCCTGCGTCATGAGCTTCAGGTCGCCGCCGGCGAAGAAGGTCTTCTTCGCCGAGGAGATGATGATGCCCTTGATCGAGTCGGGGTCGGCCTTGATCTCGTCGGCCAGGCGGTCGACGGCCTTGGCCATCGCGGAGCTGTAGGCCGGGTTCATCGTGTTGGCACTCTGACTGGGGTCGTCGAGGATCAGGTTGACGATCCCGTCGGCGACTTCATAGCGCACTGCTTCAGTGGTGGTCATGTGATAAATACCTGTCCGTTTCAGATTCGTTCGACGATGGTCGCGATGCCCATGCCGCCGCCGACACACAGTGTGGCGAGGCCGTAGCGGAGGTCGCGGCGTTCGAGTTCGTCGATGAGAGTGCCGAGGATCATTGCACCGGTCGCACCCAGCGGGTGGCCCATGGCGATCGATCCGCCATTGACGTTGGTCTGGTCGTGCGGGTAGCCGCCCAGGTCCTTCATCAGGCGCATTGCGACGGCCGCGAATGCTTCGTTGATCTCGAGCAGGTCGATGTCACCGACCGTGAGGCCGGCCTTGTCGAGCGCCTTGAAACAAGCCGGGCCGGGGCCCGTCAGCATGATCGTCGAGTCGGCGCCGGAGACGGCAGTCGAGACGATGCGTGCACGTGGCGTGAGGCCGTGGCGTTCACCGGCGGCTTCGTTGCCGATCGCGACAAGTGCCGCGCCGTCGACGATGCCCGATGAGTTGCCGGCGTGGTGGACGTGGTTGATGCGCTCGATGCTGTGGTACTTCTCAAGGGCAACCGAGTCGAAGCCACCCATCTCGCCCATCGCGGCGAACGACGGCGGCAGACCGGCGAGGCTTTCGGCCGTCGTGCCTTCGCGGACGAATTCGTCGTGATCGAGGATCGTCAGGCCGTTTTCGTCCTTGACCGGGATGATCGACTTCGCGAAGTAGCCGTTGGCGATCGCCTTGGCGGCACGCGCCTGCGACTCGGCAGCGAACGTGTCGACGTCCGTACGGCTGTAGCCCTCGATCGTGGCAATGAGGTCAGCGCCGATGCCCTGGGGCACGAACGACGTGTCAAAGGCAGTGCGAGGGTCCATGGCCCATGCGCCGCCGTCAGATCCCATGGGCACGCGACTCATCGACTCGACGCCACCGGCGAGGATCAGATCTTCCCAGCCCGAGCGGACGCGACCGGCGGCCTGGTTGACGGCCTCAAGGCCCGAGGCGCAGAAGCGGTTGAGCTGAACGCCGGCGACAGTGTCGGGCAGTCCGGCGTTGAGAGCAGCGGTCTTGGCGATGTCGCCGCCCTGGTCCGCAACGGGAGAAACGACACCGAGGACGAGGTCGTCGATGCCGTTGGGGTCAAGAGTGGGGTTGCGCTTCTGGATCTCTTCGATCAGTCCGGTCACCAGCGAGATGGGCTTCACCTCATGGAGCGAACCGGTCTTTTTGCCACGTCCGCGCGGAGTGCGGATCGCGTCGTAAACGAAAGCCTCGGTCATTGCAGAGTCCTCAAAGATTGGGAATGGAACCAATAAATCGATTGTGACACTAGTACTGTCAGAGTGGTAGGTCAGGGCATGTGGCGCTGATCACTCAACGATAACTGCAACGACTAGGGTTCGGTAGATGAATGCAGCACCGGTAGAGACGATGAGCGTCGAGCAATTGGCGGCGCGCGTGGGCATGACCGTCCGCACCGTCCGCTTCTATGCCGGTCGCGGATTGATCCCGGCGCCAAGACGTGCCGGGCGCAACGGCTTCTACGGCCAGGACCACATCGCCCGGCTCGAACTCGTCCGTGAATTGCAGGCCCACGGCTTCACGCTCTCGGCCATCGAGGGCTATCTCGAGCGCATTCCGTCTGATGCCTCGCCCGAAGACGTGGCGATGCACCGGACCCTGCTGGCGCCCTGGATGCCGGACCTCCCCGAGACGATCAACCGTGCCGAGCTCGAAACCCGGTCGGGCCGCACGCTGAGCGATGACGACATCGCGGTCCTGGTGGCGATTGGCGTGGTCGAGCCGACGCCCGCCGATGACACATTCAACGTGGCGACGGCCCATCTCGCCGTTGGCATCCAGTTGGTCGAACTCGGACTGCCGATGGAGGCGGTCCTCGCGACCCAGAAGATCTTCACCGAGCACGGCCGGGCCGCGGCCAATGAGCTGACGGCGGTTTTCCGAAAGCAGGTATGGCCGCACCTGCGCGACTCGAACCAGCCTCCTGAAGTCATCCAGTCGATCATCGAACGGTTCAAACCCCTATCGATCCAGGCACTCGTGACGGCATACGAAAATGCCGTCGACGAGGCCAAGCGAGAGACGATTCGCCGCCGGACTTAAACGGTCGGGATCGGCGAGATTAAAGGCCCATGGTGCGGCCGATGATCTCCTTCATGATTTCGGTCGTTCCGCCGTAGATCGTCTGGATGCGCGTGTCGACATATGCCTTCGCGATCGGGTACTCAGTCATGTAGCCGTAGCCGCCGTGGAGCTGGAGGCACTTGTCGACGGTCTTCTTCTGGAGCTCGGTCGTCCACCATTTGCCCATGGCCGCATCGGAGATGCTGAGGTTCTTGGCATTCAGTTCCATGATCGAACGGTCGACGAACTGCTGGGCGATCTGCTGCTCGGTCTCAAGTTCGGCGAGGACGAAGCGCGAGTTCTGGAACGAACCGATCGGCTTGCCGAACGCCTTGCGCTCCTTGACGTACTCCAGCGTCATGTCGATGATGTGGCGGCACGCCGCGGCCGCCACGACCGAGATCGTGAGGCGCTCCTGGGGCAGGTTCTCCATCAGGTAGATGAAGCCCTTGTTCTCTTCGCCGAGCAGGTTGGCGGCGGGAACCTTGACGTTGTCGAAGAAGAGCTCTGCCGTGTCCTGCGCCTTCAGGCCGATCTTGTCGAGGTTGCGGCCGCGCTCGAAGCCCTCCATACCGCGTTCGACAACGATGAGCGAGACACCCATGGCGCCCGCATCGGCGTCGGTCTTGCAGGCGACGATCACCATGTCGGAGTTGATGCCGTTCGTGATGAACGTCTTCGATCCGTTGAGGATGTAGTCGTCGCCGTCCTTGACCGCCGTGGTCTGGATGCCTTGGAGGTCCGATCCGGTTCCCGGCTCGGTCATCGCGATGGCTGTGATCATCTCTCCGGTGCAGAACTTGGGAAACCAGCGTGCCTTTTGTTCATCGTTCGCATAGGCCAGGAGGTAGCCCGACACAAGGTCGGTATGCAGGGCGAATGCCACACCACTCGCGCCTACACGCGTCAACTCCTCTTGCAACACAGCGTTGAAGCGGAAGTCCTCGATACCGCCGCCGCCGAATTCCTCCGGCATCATGAAGCCGAGCAAGCCCAGCTCGCCGGCCTTGAGCCAGACGTCACGGGGCACGATGCCGGCCTTTTCCCATTCGGGGTGATTGGGAACAATTTCCTTCTCGCAGAACGCGCGGACGGTGTCGCGGAAGGACTCATGGTCGGCGTCGAAAATATTGCGTTTCATCGGGTTCCTTTGGAGAGCGGGTGATCAGTCGGCCTGGACGGCGACGCCGTCGGCCAACAGTTGGTCGATGTTGGAGATTCCCCAGGCAGCAAGCACCTCGGCGGTGTTGGTGCCGGCTTTGACCGGCGCAGTGGTGAGCGTGGCGGGAGTGCGTGAAAAGCGAGGCGCTGGAGCGGGCTGCAACAGCCCTTCGCGCTCGACATACGTGCCACGGGCTGCGTTGTGCGGATGCTGGGCGGCCTCGTCCATCGGCACGACCGGCGCCACGCAGGCATCAGTGCCGTCGAAGAGGGCAGTCCACTCGGCCTGGGTCTTGGTTCGGAACACCTCGGCAAGTGCCTTGCGCAGGGCTGGCCACTCGGCGAGATCGTTGCGGTCGGGGAGACCATCGATGCCCGGAACGGCGTCGTTGAGCGCCTGCTCCATTGCCGCATAGAACTGCGGCTCTATCCCTCCGACCGACATCCACCGGCCGTCTGAAGTCTCGTAGACGTCATAGAAAGGCGCGCCCGAGTCGAGAAGATTGGTGCCGCGGTCGACGTTCCACGTGCCGGCCTGGAGCATGGCAATCGGCATCGCGAGAAGGTGTGCGACACCATCGGTGATCGCCGCATCGACAACCTGGCCTTCACCGCCAGCACGAACGTGGAGGAGCGCCGAGAGCACGCCGGTGATCAGGTACATCGAGCCGCCGGCGAAGTCACCGAGCAGGTTGAGCGGGATCTGGGGAGGCCCGCCGGCCCGACCGATCGTGTCAAGGGCTCCCGCGACCGAGATGTAGTTGACGTCGTGCCCCGCAGTCTGCGCGAGGGGGCCGTCCTGACCCCATCCGGTCATGCGTCCGTAAACGAGCTTCGGGTTGCGCGCGAAACACTGGTCCGGGCCAAGACCGAGACGCTCGGTGACTCCGGGTCGGAATCCTTCGATCAGGATGTCGGCCTTCTCGACGAGATCGAGAACCACCTCCACCCCACGCGGATCCTTGATGTTGACGGCGGCCGAAGGGCGGCCGCGTGCGAGAACGTCCATATCGGGTTTGGACACCTGCAGGGCATTGCCGCCGGGGCGGTCGATACGGATGACGTCGGCGCCGAGGTCGGCGAGCATCATGCCTGCAAAGGGGCCGGGCCCGATGCCCACCAGTTCGACGACGCGCACGCCGGTCAGGGGTCCTGTTGATTTGGCTGGTTCAGGGGGGTTAGTCGACACCAAGTGATTGTTACAGTTCTACTGTCACGGTTCAAGTGAGCCACGTCACATACCATTGGTACGTTCTATGTGACACTATCTATGTCACGTTTCAGGAACTCCGGAAACGGCGCTCGAGATGGCCGAAGAAGAGGCCCACGAGATGTCCCACGAAAGGTACTTCACGCATGTCGCTTTCACGACTGGCCTACGAACGCAAGGGCTCGGGCGAGCCCGTCGTCCTCATTCATGGCATCGGCCACCGCCGTCAGACCTGGGACCCGATCTTCAACCGCTTGGCAGAGAAGTACGACGTCATCGCGCTCGACCTCGCCGGCTTCGGTGAGTCCCCCGCTTACCCGATGAGCGTCAAGTACAACATGGACAGCGCCATTGAGAACCTCACAGAGAACTTCGCCGAATGGGGCATCGAGCGCCCCCACGTCGTCGGTAACTCACTCGGCGGGGCCATCTCACTAGAGCTTGCGGCAAGAGGCCACGTGGCTTCGGCCACGGCGCTTTCGCCCGCCGGTTTCTTCGGTTTCAAAGGTCGGCTTCAGGCGCTCGCGGTGCTCTTGCCCATCCGCTTTGCCAGCCTGCTGCCGCTTTTCCTCTTGCGGTGGCTCCTGTCGAGCTCCTTCATCCGCAAGGAAGCCGCACGAAGCCTGTATGCCCACCCAGAACGTGCCACGAAGGAAGCGCTTTATGGCGACGCCAAGGCATTGCACTACTCCAAAGCATTCGAACGCACTGCGGTGAATGTTCCGAAGTACAGTTTCGCCGGCAATCCCAGCGTTCCGGTCACGGTGGCGTGGGGCGACAAGGACATGATCCTCAACCCGAAACAGGCTGATGAGGCCCGCAAGCGTCTGCCCAACGGGCGCCACGTGAGCCTGCCGCAATGCGGCCACGTCCCGATGATTGACGACCCGGAGCTCATCATTCGTGTCATCGATCAGACCATCGCCGAGACACACGCGGAACCTCAATCCGGTGCTCACCTCAGGGAAATCGCCTGACGGAACACCTGACAGCTTCACGGTGTTGAACCCTCCGTGGAGATCCTTGAAAGCATCGTCATCGGCGCCGGCCAGGCCGGGCTTTCGACGTCCCACCACCTGAAACGGCGCGGTGTTCGGCACGTCGTTCTCGACGCGAACGCCCGTCCCGGCGGCGCTTGGCAGCACCGTTGGAAGTCGTTGACCATGCGCGACGTCCACGGCATCGCTTCGCTTCCGGACCTCGCCGTTCCCGATTCGGTGGATGCAGCGCCAGCCCGCGAATTCGTCGCCAGCTATTTCGATGACTATGAGCAACGATTCGACCTGCCGGTCCTGCGTCCGATCCGCGTGACCCGCGTCGAGTCAGAAGGTGATCTCCTTCGAGTGACCTCCGATCACGGCTCCTGGCTCACCCGAACGGTCGTCAACGCGACCGGCACCTGGGAACAGCCGTTCCTTCCCTATTACCCAGGCGTCGAGGAATTCCGCGGACGCCAACTCCACACAGTGGGCTACACCTCACCGGAGGATTTCGCCGGCAAGCGCGTTCTCGTCGTGGGCGGCGGCCAGTCCGCGATACAGCTCCTTGGCGAAATCGCGCCCGTCGCAGCGGGCACCGTATGGGCAACTCGCCGCGCACCGATCTGGCGCACCGAACCATTCGACCGCGATGTCGGACGCGCAGCTGTCGCCCTCGTCGAAGAGCGCGTCCGTCAGGGGCTGCCGCCGCAAAGCGTCGTCAGCGTCACCGGCTCGATCCTTCGCGAGCAGGAACGTGAAGCCGAAGCCCTAGGCGCCTACGAACGTCGGGAGATGTTCGACCATCTCGAGATCGACGGGGCGCGTTGGGCAGACGGGTCCTTTGAATCGGTCGACGTCATCATCTGGGCCACAGGATTCCGCCCGGTGATCTCCCACCTCGCGCCCCTTCACTTGCGAGGGCCGCTCGGAGGCATACAACTCGATGGGACAACGGCCGTCCTCGATCCCCGTGTACAACTCGTCGGCTTTGGACCCTCGGCCAGCACCATCGGTGCCAACCGCGCCGGTCGCGTCGCGGCCGTCGCAGTCACACGAGCCCTGGGCGCGACCGTAATCACATAGGTCACATCCGCACCAAATCTGCAAAAGTCGGAATCACGATGGTCGGCAACTGTTAGGTTCTTGCCATCTTGGTGCGGTTGGTTGCCGTTATGGGAGTCCAAGTGACATGAACAGGACTTCCGATGAACTTTCGGCCTTCTGGAATCGCCCGCCACTTCCCCAGTCGGCAACCCACATCCCGCAGGCGACATTTCGCCCTGTTCTCGGCCTTGAGCCTCGTGTGCGCCAGCCTCCTGTTCGGCTCCTCCCCGTCGAGTGCGTTGTCGACCGTCACGATCTCCGGGCACGTCACGGACACGAGCGGAACACCTTTGTACAGCTTTGACTTTGCCACTACTTTCACCTTCTCCGACCGTGCCACGATCACTCACACAGCCGGCGGCCCGGCGCCGACTGGCACCGTGACTTTCCTTCTTTACGGTCCCGGCGACAGGTTCTGCAACCACGTGCCCTACTACTCGTCTATCCAAACTCTGAGCGGTGCCGGAACAGAAGCAAACGCTCAAGAAGTCAAACCGGCCCTCAACGACGCGGATACGAGCCATCTCGGCGTCTATCGATGGGTCGCGTCATATTCGGGTGATGCCAACTACGCCCCTTCTGAAACGTCTTGCAACGATGAGTTTCAAAACGTTGACGTCGAGTCTCAGGGCGACAATGTCGGGCATGCGGACAACCTGAACTTCGAGCGCGTGCAGAGTGCAAACTCGATCACGCTTGGGGAATCGGTGACGGACACCGTCACGCTCACCCCTCCAAACGGATTGCCGCTAGCGCACCCAAGCAGCGACGTGAGCTTCCAGGTGTTTCCGATCGAATCGATCGACCCCTATTCCAACTACTGTTTCAACACGTCGAACCCCTATCCTGAGGGCTATTTTGAG
>JBDSQP010000320.1:0-2597 GCA_039929755.1 Aeromicrobium sp.
TGGATTTTTTGCCTCATCGATGTGATTACTACCGATGAAGGCCAGGTGCGCAATCTTCAAAAGGGTCTGTGGATACTGATCGTTTTCCTGTTTTTCGATATCGGTGCCATTGTGTGGCTCATCGCTGGCCGGCCCCAATCGGGCTCTCGCCCGTCGGGTCTTGCCTATCGGGGCAATACCGGCGCTTCGTACCCTGAATATGAGCGCCCGAGCCGATTCTCGGCCACTAACCCCGAGGACGACGCCGAATTCCTGCGCAAGTGTCGGGAACGCGCCGAAGAACAACGGCGTGCCTACCGTGAGAAAAAGGACGGCGAAGCGGACAAGCCCTGAGTGGGCCAGTCCCTAGTCAGTCCGCGAGCGGCGCTTCGCGATATGGCGGGACCGCGCCTGAGACCACTGTGTCCAACAGTTCGATCGTGGCTGATGTGGCGTTGGATTTCACGGTTGTCTCGTCACACCATTCAACGGATTTGATCTCGGTGGGTTGGAGTGTCATTTCGTCGACGATCGAGGAGTCGACCGCGCCCAGGTCGAACAGGAAGATGCAGGCGTCGTCCCACTCGTGCCACGCCGGCAGCCAGTTGACGGTGATGAGTCCGCGCACCTCGACGGTGATGCCGAGCTCTTCCTGGAGCTCGCGAACGAGCCCGCCGGCAGGGGCTTCACCGACCTCGATGACTCCGCCCGGAAGATCCCATTCGCTCTTGTAGGTCAACTGACACAGCAGGACGCGTCCTTGCTCATCGCGCAGCAGGCCCTGGGAAATGACCCGCTTTTTGGGAAGTCCGGCGTTGAGAATGGCAACGAATCCCTCGCGGCTGAATGGTGCCGGATCGCTGGCCAGCCGTGCCAGAAGTACCTGGTCAGGTGCGTCACCGAATCCCCGAACGGTACCTTCGCGGCGAAGTCCGGAAATCGAGGCGTTGCGGATGCTGGGGGTGTCTGTGACGTCGATTCGGGTCTCAACCCGCGTAAGACCAAGGTCCACAAACGCGTACTCGATTGTCAATCGTATGGCCCTCAAGGCAATGCCCTGGCCGCGACCATCGGGTCCGACCTCCCAACGCAGCGAGGCGAGCCCGGGGGAGATGTGGTGCAGGGCAATTGTGCCGACGGGGCTGCCCGAGAGCACGATCGCGAAGCCCGCGAGTTCCTGGGAACCCGACATGGGAATCAAACTGAGATCGTCATCCTTGAGCATTTCGGTCACGATCGGGGCCTTTCGTCGCGCGAATCCGACGTCAGGCTATCTGGCGCGGCCCGTATGTCGGCGGACCATCTGTCGCGTGACGCTCAGGAAGGGCTCAAGAGTTGGGTCCGGCGGCAAGTTTCACGTCGGCGGTGTGGCCGGCTCCAGCGGAATCCGTCCAACTGACTCTCACCGACTGTTCGGGATGATGTCTCGCGACCGCGGTGGCGAGGCTTGTCGCCGAGGTGATGCTGACGCCTCCGAGAGAAGTGATCGTTGAGCCGCTGGTGATACCGGAAGCAGCGGCTGGAGAACCGTCGATGACGCCGGCGACTGTCGCCGCCTGAGGGACGACCCCCGGGTCGAACTGGGTGGTCTGGGCCAACTCGATTCCCAGGAAGCCGGGGTAGCCGATCGAGACCGTACCGCCTGCGGTGCCCTGCTCGATCCGGTCGGCGACGGCGAGTGCCGCGGCGATGGCCCGCCTACGATCGTTTCTTCCACCTGAACGGTGCCGGTCGAGTCGATCTTGATAGTGAGTCCAGAGGCGTTCTCGAGTTGGAGGACAGCGACGTCGTTGGTGGCGTCGTAGGCCACGACTTGGTCTTGCCTGTGTGGAGGCACAGATATTGATGAGAAAGCCTCGTTCGCATGCAGGACGCGACCGTGGACCGGATATTTCGCCTGCACTAGGGTGAGCGGCTACCAAGCCAACTATCACCAAGCCAAGAATTGATGGGGAGAACACGGTGGGAGAGTTCGTACGACTTGAGGTTGCCGACGGCGTTGGCACCATTCGTTTGGATCGACCGAAGATGAACGCCCTCAACGCTCAGTTGCAGAGCGAGATCGCCGAGGTTGCGGCCGAAGCCGATCGCCGCGATGACGTCGCAGCTGTAGTGATCTACGGCGGTGAGCGCGTATTTGCCGCCGGTGCGGACATCAAGGAAATGGCTGACCTGACCTTCCAGGAAATGTCCGTTTTGGCTCACGCGTTGCAGGCATTCACCCGCGCCATCGCCTCAATCGGCAAACCCACTGTTTCGGCCATCACCGGATTTGCCCTTGGCGGAGGTTGCGAAGTCGCGCTTTCCACCGACGTGCGTTTCGCGGCCGATAACGCCAAGCTCGGCCAGCCAGAAATTCTTCTCGGAATCATCCCCGGGGCCGGCGGCTCTCAGCGTCTGAGCCGGCTCGTAGGTCCGTCCAAGGCAAAGGACATCATCTTCACCGGTCGTTTCGTTGATGCCCAGGAAGCCCTCGAGATCGGTCTCGTCGACAAACTGTTCCCCGCCGAGGAGGTCTACGCTCGCGCTGTCGAGTGGGCCAAGCAATTCGTCGGTGGTGCTTCGCTCGCGCTTCGAGCGGCGAAGGAAGCCATCGACCGGGGACTCGAAGTCGATCT
>JBDSQP010000321.1:0-1914 GCA_039929755.1 Aeromicrobium sp.
TCGGTCGCCATGGCCCTGATCATCGTCACCATCGAGCTGAACAGTGTCCTGGTTGAACAGTTCGACATCACGGGTGGACCGCTCGCCGCAATCGCCGATGTTCCGCTCGACTATGCCGGGTACGGGATCGTCGCCCTCTTCTTGGTCTCATGGATCGTGGCCGCTGCGATCTGGCGCTTCGGCCATGTCAGGAACGCTGGTCCACGAACATCGCTTCCTGAGACGCTCCGCGTCGCGAATATGACTCACTTGGCAGTGGTGTTTGCGTAGGTCAGGCGGCAATCCTGTCGGGTGCCTCAGGCTCGTCCGGCTCTTGCGGCAGGGCGCGATCGGAGACGATCCGACCCTCAGCAACATCCCAAAACCGGTCGGCCCACCCCCACAGCCAACGACTGACGTGAGCGAGGATCCCCGTGTGGGGTGAGCTCGGGTGCGGTCGTGTCGGCGAGTGGTCGGCAACCGACTCGAATCGACCAGCCAGTGCGTCCCGACGTCGGAAATCAGTGACATTCGACAGGTCAGTCACGAGTTCTTGCTCGATGACGTGCAGAGCGCGGACTTCTGTGACCACGGAATCCCAGATCGTCTGCCACGGCGCCGCTATGGTGTGGGCTTCGCCATACATGCGCTGTTTGGCTCGGACGATCGCCCGTTCGGAACGCTTGCACTGCATCACATATCGGTGCACCAGCTCCTGGCCGTTCGCGAGATGTGTCCTGGCGGCGGGCAGGACGAGGTCGCAGATGGCTGCGGTATGACGGCACGTGTTCACCAGGAACGCGTCGGTGCTTTGAACGATTTCGCGACGCTCGGCGTGCGCCTCCATCGACTCCTTGGCACTGACTAGCCGCTTTTCGAGTCGCGCGTGGGCCTCGCTCATCATCTGGTGCAGCGCGTCCTTCATGAGTAGCTCCTGCTCGCTGGTTTGTTATCTGTGATTCGAGTCACAAGGCTCGGAGGATTGGTCGACAACCTTTCAGTGATGATCAGGTCACTCACCGAATCCGGGACCATCGCCATATACAACTGGTCCGCACAAACCGCGGTGGAGAGACGTTCAGATACTCGATCCACTCTTGGCGGCCTGCACCGGCAAGCCACCCAACGCGCTGCTCTTCCCGTTCACGACGGCAAATTCCGACGCCGCACTCGGAACGACGGCTCGTCCGGCGGATGGTTCGGGGAGGAACCTCGAGGACGGGGCTCGCGCCGACCGGTCAGAAGGGTCGTCAAAGGCGATGGCCGTTCCTAGCCCGGCGTCAGAGGTTCGTCATAGTTTCAGTCCTTCCGCACAGGCGGCGTCGCCGAATAGAGTGTCTTGCGGAGGTACCCATGAGTGATCCTTGGGAAGTTCTGACCGCGGGGCCGCCGGATGCGGATCGATCAGTTCTACTCCTGCCGGGCGGTGCCTGCGCGGCCCGGTCGTTTAATCTCGTGATGGCTGAACCCGCGCTGTCCGGTGTCCGCTTGGTGGCAACGACGGTGCCGGGTAATGCAGGTGCACCGCTGACTGAAGACATGTCCGTCCCCGGACTGGCCCGCCAGGCTGGTGAGCTGGCCAAGACACACGATTGCGATGTGGTCGTCGGCTTTTCGCTCGGGGCCACGGTGGCTTTGGAGATGGTGGTGTCGGGCCGGTTCCACGGCCCCGTCGTGTTGCTCGGGATCAGTCTGACGACGGCGGACGAGTCCCGGTTCTTCCGCACCGTCGTGCGGGCATCGCAGAAGGTCGGCAGGTGGCCGACGGCGTTGCTGATCCGGCTGATGCCGCTCATGGCGAGATCAGCCAAGACCGATCCGGCGCACAAGAAGGAGCTGATCGAGGACTTCAAGCGGAATCGGGCTGCCGAGGTGGTCCCGGTGTGCAGCGAGTACCTCGACTACATCGCCGCGGATCGTGACCCCGCGGCCGAC
>JBDSQP010000322.1:0-7825 GCA_039929755.1 Aeromicrobium sp.
AATACATCCGGTCCGATCAGCGTATGCAGCGCACGGTCCGGGCGCACGACTCAATTTCGCGCACCCTGGTCCGCAGGAGCGAAGGCCCCCGCGCGGTGCTCGACGAGATTGCCGGGGCTGCTGGCGAGCACCTGTTCGCCGAATGGGTCGTCATGGGACTCTTCGATGGCCAACTCACGAGTGCGCGGCCGCGGTTCATCGCCCTCGACGCTGACGGCAAGTCATTTGAGAGCGAGTCTGAGCTCCCGCGAGCAATACGCCGTGAACTCGCGGCCATCAAGACCGGACTCTCTCGCCCGAAGGCAGCCGATGACAACACCTGGGTCCGCGTTTCGATGACTCTTGAGGGCCAGCCGGTCGGGAGCCTCGTCGTCCTTCACGGCCTCGATGCGGCCCCCGAACCCGGCGACTATTCGTTGCTGCGCATTCTGGCCAACCAGGCCGCGGTCGCACTTCATACGGCCGAGCAATATCAATCGGGACTCGACCTCCATCGTCGGGCGCAGCAGTTGTATGACGAGGCCAATGCCCAGGCGCGTGACCTCGCGGCGCGCACCAGTCAGTTGCGCCAGACCGAGGAACGACTTGCCGCCGCCCACCAGCGAGAACTGCTCGACAGCGAGAGGCATCGCATCGCCCGCGAGCTCCACGACAGCGTGAGCCAGCTCGTTCTGAGTGCCGGCATGTCGGTGGAGATTGCACGCGGTGACACGGTCAACCTAGGCGAACCGGCGGAGAAGATTGCCCTCGAGCTCGCCCGCGCCAAGGCACTTACGCAGCGCGCGGTGCAGCAATTGAGCGATGCCATCTATTCCTTGCACCATCCTGTCGAAAGCGATGCTCCGGCGACGCTTCCCGACATCCTTGCCGAGATGGTGACCCACTACCGTCCGCTGCTCGATGCAACTCTGACCGTCGAGGGTGGCGCGCTGCCCGGTCATCCCGTGACCGATCATGAGCTTGCGCGCATTGCCGGAGAGGCGCTGTTCAATGTGGCTTCGCACGCCCAAGCGACGCGAGTTGTGGTCCGGCTCAGAAACACGCGTGGGCGACTCGTTCTCAGCGTCGCCGACGACGGCAAGGGCGATCCGCTCACATTGCGACGCCTTCTCCGCATCGAATCGCGCGCCGTGTCAGAGGCAAGCCACCGCGGATTGAGCAATATGGCGACCCGAGCCGAAGGGCTGGGTGGAACGTTCACGCTGAGGCGATCCCGTCTCGGCGGCGTCCAGGTCACGGTCACCGTGCCCCTCGACCCGCGCGAAGTCGCGGAGCGCTCCGACATTCCCGAAGACCACAGCAGCCCCGAAGACCACAACAACCCCGAAACGCCATCACCCGAGGAGAACCGATGACCGCCGCAGAGGCCGAACGAATGGCAGGGTCAACAACCCCCGAGGTGATCGGCATTGTGCTCGTCGACGACCACGCGATCCTTCGGCAAGGCCTGCGAGCCATCCTCGAGCGTGAAGCAGACTTCGTCATCCTGGGGGAGGCTGCCAGCCCGGCCGAGGCGATGACCGTCGTGGCCCACGTGAAGCCCCAGATCGTTCTCCTGGACCTCAAACTGTCGGCCGCATCAGACAGCGAGGGACTTCAGCTGTGCAGCGAACTCGTCGCCGCGCACCCGGGACTCGGCGTGCTTGTCCTGACGACATTTCTCGATGACCAACTCGTTATCCAGGCTGTACAAAACGGGGCCCGCGGTTATGTCGTCAAGGATGTCGACACCTCGGCCCTGTTGCGGGCGATTCGCGACATCAGCGCTGGTCAGAGTGCCTTCGACGCACGAAGTTCCGCAGCGATGGTCCGGGGGCTCAATGCCACCACGAACACGTCAACCAATCAGTTGACGCCTCGTGAACTCGAAGTCCTTCGGATGCTCGCCACCGGTCTCACCAACCGTGACATCGGCAAGCAGTTGTTCATCTCCGAGACGACCGCGAAGTTCCATGTCGGCAACATCCTGCGCAAGTTGGGCGTCGCCCGCAGGGCCGAAGCTGTCTACACGGCGAGCAAGAGCGGGCTCATCTAGCGAGACTCAGCAGTCAAGGCTCGACCGGTCGAGGCTCGACCGGTCGAGAATGAGCCATCCACCGTGGTGGTCCTCGACGATCCAATCCCACCCGGTCGCGCGTCGGCCCCAGGCCTCGAGGTCACTGCGATCGATCGTCCGCACATGGCCGAAAGCGGTGTTGGCCACATCCTCGTAGGGCACCGCGACGATGACACGGCTCCGGGCGACTCTCATCGCCTCGTCGAGCGCGCGCAGCCCATGAGCGGGATCCAGGTGCTCGAGCAGATGGCTCAGGACGACCGTGCTCTCGCTGCGGTCGGGCCTGGGTATGCGTGCGGCATCGCACACCATCGTTCGTATCGGCACATGCAGGTGGCGACCGACAGCGTCTAGCAATCCCATCGAACCTGCCGAAATGTCGCTGGCCGTCACATACCTGCCAGGCAACCGCGCAAGGTGCAGAGCAAGAAAACCGAAACAGCTTCCGACTTCGAGCACTGTGCCGGTGACAGGGACGTACTCGTCGGCCCTTGCGTAGATTGCACCGAACTCCTCGAGCGAATCCAGCCCTTCGCCTGTCGGCGGGCCCGACGCGATCACCGGGGCAAGGCGCTTCCGGCTGTTTCGATAGAACAAGCTCCACGCGTCGATCGCTTCGGGCCGGGATGTACGGACGATGCCGGTGAACAGACGCTCGAAGACCTGGCCACCGACGACCCGCCCGGGTCCGAACAGTTCGTTTTCGAGGAGAGTGGTCAGCGAGTCATCGATCTGGTCGTCAGTGAGCCGGTGACACAGGAAGAGGCCGTCGTCAGTCCAGACATCGAAGTGTTTGGTGTGTGTGACAGGCAAACCCTCGCGCGGTTGCATGGCGTCGCCGGCGGAAACGGTGACCATGTCGTCGCTGTAACGACCGTCGTCGATCGGCCCCAGCGGGTCGATGGCTTCGGGGTTCGCAACAGCGGCATGGGGAGTCATACGTGCTCCGAGAGTCGTTCGGCTGTTCGTTCGAGGCCACCGAGATCCTTGACCACCTGAACGCGGTCGGCGATCGCCGCATATTGGGGCATGTCACAACTTCCGAGGCCCCACGAATAGGACGGCTCGGGAGTCAGCCAAACCGTCGTGCGGGCACGGTGAACGATTTCGGCGAATGCCTCGGTGGCGGGATCATTGCCGTTGCTGCGCCCGTCACCGAGCACGATGACCGACGTGCGTTTGTCGAGACTCGAACCGAATTCTTCGAGGAATTGCTCGAACACCTGGCCGTAGTTGGAGTTGGCATCGACATCGAGGACTTCGCCGCCGAAGACGAGTCCGAGGGCGTGTTCAAGCGGATGTTGGTCGAACAGACCGGTGATCTCGACGAGGTTGTCGACAAAAGCGAAGGTGCGCGCATGCCCGAACACCTGCTGCATTCCGTGCACCATGTGCAGCGTGAACCGGGCGGTGCTCCGAACCGATAGGGAGACGTCGGCCAGCACGATGACCCGGGACCGTTCACGTACGCGCTCGACTGTGATCGGACGGAACGGGATCCCGTCGTAGCGGAGGCTGCGTCTCGTGGTGCGTGCTGGATCGACGCGACCACGGGGGCTCACTCGGCGCTTCTGCGCGAGCCCGCCCTGAAGGCTTCGGGCAAGCCGGCGAAGGGATTCCTCGAACTTGACGCGTTCGGCCTCGGAGACCTGATCGAGTATGTGGGGGGTGGCGAATTCGGGGGCGATAGTGGAGCGTCGCAGGCCGGCCAGGCGGCGAAGGTGCTCGGCAAGATGCTCGGGAAGGCGGTCGAGAAGGCCCTTGACGAGATCGTCCTCACGATCTTGGTCTCGCGACTGTGGACCGGCTCCCAGCCAGGTCAGGAGGGTGTTCTCTTCGTCGCCGGTCATCGCTAGGTCCACCGACTGACCTGCCGGGGTGAGGGCGCCGGGCATCTCGGAGCCATGGGTTCGCGAGACGTCGAGTTGGACCTTCATTCCGCGGGCATTGGACTTGCCACCGCTGGGGGAGAAGGAAATCTCATCGGTCATCGAGGCGAGGTCGACAATGTCGGCATCTTCATCCAGGTTGTAGCCCTCCGAGAGAGATTCGGGGTCGAAGAACTCCTGCATGTCGGCTTCGGCGGAGGGGCTGGAACTGACCGGCGCCGCACCCTGGGTTCCGTCGACGAGCCCGAACTCCTGCAGCTCCTCTGACGGTTTCCCGCCACCGTCGATGTCGGCGTCGTCAAGGGCGCTTCCGGTTGCGTGGAAGGTCGGCGGCGAGACTTTTTGCAGCGAGAAGTACAGCGCGAACACCGCATCGAAGGTCTCGACGTCGGAATTCTTGGTCACCAGGCAGCATCGCAAGGCGGCGTGGAATCGATCACGGTTGCCGAGCATCCCGGGCAAGGCTGCGCACCGGAGCGCGTCGACCAGTTCAGTGGTGCTGACACGCATACCGTGTCGCCGAAGGCAATCGGCGAAAAGCAGGATGGACTTTTCCACGACGAGCCTCAGACCGGCCTGCGTCGGCTGCCCGCCGCGGGTTCGGCGCCCGCCTTGCGCGCGCCGAAAAATGCGGCAGCGCCGTGACGACCGGGGGTGTCATAGGCGTCGCGGATGGCACGAGGACTGGCTCCGGCCTCCACGAGTCCCTTGGGAAGCGCAGGCTTGGGGGGACGTGCGCGAGGATCGGCCGGTGCCTCTGTCTCGGCTGGCGCGGTGGGAAGTTCCGCGGCCGGCTCAATGCCGTAACGCTTCTTGAGGTGGGCGATCGCCCGTTCGAGGTCGCGTTCGTACTTCATGACGATGTTGGCCGTCGCCGACAGGTTCTCGGCGCCGAGATCGGTTGCGCCGAGGATGGCCAGCGTACGTGCCCAGTCGACTGTCTCGGCGATGCTCGGCGCCTTGCGGAGCTCGAGCGTACGCAACTCCTGGACGACTGTGACGAGCTCTTCGCACAGGGCATCGGCAAGACCGGTCTTCTTGGAAGCGACGATCTGGAGTTCGCGTTCGTGGTCGGGGTAGTCGAGGAACAAATGCAGGCAGCGACGTTTGAGCGCGGCCGAAAGGTCGCGGGTGTTGTTCGAGGTCAGGAGTACGAGGGGCGGATGTTTTGCCACCACGGTGCCGATCTCGGGGATTGAGATCTGGTTCTCTTCGAGGGTCTCCAGAAGGACGGCTTCGAGAGCTTCGTCGGAACGGTCGACCTCATCGATCAGCAGGACGACTGGCTGATCGCTGCGCATCGCGGCGAGCAGGGGACGCTCAGAAAGGAATCGTTCGGAGAAGAACACTTCGTCACGGTCGGCGATGAGTTCAACGGCCGACTCGAGGTCCGGCGCATCGCCGACGAGGTCGGCAATCTTTTCGCGGAGGATCTGCGTGTAGAGGAGTTGCTTGCCGTAGTCCCATTCATACAGAGCTTTGTTCTCGTCCTGGCTTTCGTAGCATTGCAAGCGGACGAGGCGACGATCAAGAGTGGTGGCGAGGCTGCGCGCGAGGTCGGTCTTGCCGACGCCGGCGGGGCCTTCGAGAAGAATGGGGCGGCCGAGTCGTGAAGCCAGGAACACGGTCGTGGCGACACGTTCGTCGCTGATGTATCCGACGCGGTTCAGCGCATTGGCGACGTCCTCGACGTCGACGAACATGTGCTCCATGGCTTCCTCATCTCTGACGGTTTGGTGCTGTGGCGAGGCAGTCTTGCGGGGGACCCGGTGCCGGGAATGTTTGCGGTTCCCGGCACCGGTTTGTCCTGCGTTCTTCGACTCAGGTCAGCAAGTCGTCGAGGTCGCCGTTGTAGCAGTGATCCACGACGGGGCGGACCGATTCGAAGGTGCACTCACGCGGGTTCGCGTCTGTGCAGGCGTCACCGAGAACGTGGTGCGTGATGTTGTCGATGGTCTCGGAGTCGCCCTTGATGGCGGGGTTCTCCTGGTAGTACTTCGTCGGACCCGTGCCCAGACGGTTCTTCGGGTGTGTCTCCGGGGTGATGTCCGTGAACTTCTCCGGGATGCCACAGTCGCGCAGCAATCGGATCGAGGCAGCAACAGCAGCATCGGCAGCCTGCACGGTTGTCATACCGCCGATGTCAACGCCCAGAGCCTGCGCCATACGGCCGAACTTCTTGTACTCGGTCGAGAGGTTGAAGGCCCATACGCGGGGAAGCGCGATGGCGTTGTTGAGACCGTGGTGCGTGTCGAAGAATGCACTGGTCGCGTGGCTGATCGAGTGGATGATGCCGAGGCCGCCGGAGTTGAAGGCCTGGGCGGCGATGTACTGCGCGTACATCATTCCTTCGCGTGAAGCCAGGTCCTGACCGTTCCAGGTGGCCTTGCGGAGGTGCTCGCTGACGAGCTCGATCGAACGGATCGCGTTGCCGTGTGAAGGCTCGAAGTCGAGGCGCGACACGTAGGGCTCGGAACCGTGGGCCAGCACATCGAAGCCACACTGCGCGGTGAAGTGCCGCGGGCAATCGAAGTAAAGTACCGGGTCGTCAATCGCCAGGGTGGCCACGGCCGCGTCGTCGAAGGCCACGTACTTGTGTGGCTTTGCCGGATCGGTCGTGGTGTCGGTGATGACGTAGGCCCAGGACGTTTCCGAACCGGTGCCGGCTGTCGTCGAAACGGCGATGTGTGGAGGGTTCTTGGTGTTTTCGCTCTTGTTGAACCCTTCGAAATCGTTGACGTTACGACCGTCATGGGCGACCGAGATGCGGGCACCCTTACACGCGTCGTGTGAAGAGCCGCCGCCGATGCTGATGAACGAATCGCAATCGTTCTCCATGTACATCTTGGCGCCGTCCATGGCGTTGTAGTCCTTGGGGTTGGACTCGACCTTGTCGTACAGAACGACCTCGAGGCCGTGGTACTTCAGCGATTCCACGATCTTGTGTACGACGTCGGTGCCGCGAAGACCTGACGTCATCACGAGAACCTTCTTGAAGCCCAGCTTGAGAGCTTCAGGGCCGATGATCTCACTCGATCCGGGTCCCATGAGTGCACGGGGGAACGGGTGGAACTCCTTGATGGGGAACGGTTTGAGTAGTTCGTCAACTTGCATGTTCTTACCTCCAGAGCGGGGTTGCGGACCACGGTGAAACCGGAAGGTTCTCGACACCGTGATGCTGTGACGTTAGGCCTGATTCGACCGCCTACAACAGGTGGGAATCGACAAACCGTCAGGCCGGTGGGTGTGACGCCCACCACAGCAACAGGCCTTACCTACCCGACCAGTCAGGTCACTCGTGACTCGCCGGTGAGTGTCGCACTGGCGCTTTGGAACTTAGCGTGGAGTTCACGACCAAACGTCCCTGTTCCGGGCAATCCGCGGCAGGTGTCATGCGGTCGGCCAATCCAACCAAGGAGCACTCATGAGCACTCTTGCACCCGCCGAACAGACCACGAATGCCACAGGCGCGGACGAAGCATCCGTCGAAGATGTACTCGTTGATGACGTACTGGTCGAAGAAGTTTCGATCGACGGCATGTGCGGCGTCTACTGAGCTGCATGACATGACCGCCATCATCGAAAAGCCGGACATGCTGGACCAGCCGTGGGTGTTGTCACCCCGGGTGGCTTTGCGTCCTGAGCCCTTTGGCGCCCTGGCCTACCATTTCGGAAATCGCCGGCTGTCGTTCCTGAAGCGCCGCGATCTCGTCGACGTGGTCGAGGCGCTGGGCGAGAGCGGTTCGATCCGCGAAGCGTTTGAGAGCCAACACATCGAAACGGCCAAATGGCCCGCGTACCTCAGCGCCCTCGACGGCCTCGCCAAGGCAGACATGATCTGCCCCCGCACCACCGATTAGCCCCGAATTAGCCCAGGAGA
>JBDSQP010000323.1:0-4988 GCA_039929755.1 Aeromicrobium sp.
ATAAACGCACCGACCCGTCCACTCGGCCTGCCGACGTTTGGAAAGTTGATCGGGCTCGACCCGGGCGACGAATCGGCGAAGCCAGGCCTTGACCTGAGCTGCGGTGTGCGCAGACGCGTAGACAACGACGTTGGCATCGAGCTCGGCAACCGAGAGCGGGCTTTGAAGGCGATCGACACACGTGGAGATGTGACGGACACGCGCCAGATCGATCGCCCCGTCTCGCCATGCCAACCACGTCAGCGGCAGCAGACCGCGAATTCGTCGCGCCTCGGACAAGCGGCACTGAACAGTCATCGTCGCCTGGAGCAAGATCAACGAGAGTTCGTCGGCAGCAAAGGAAGCCTCAAGCTTGCCGATGACGGGATTGGCGGCCAACTCGGACTGACGCCGACGCAGGTCGGCGAAGTCGAGCATGCGACGAATGATGCGGCTTTCGAGTTGGGCACGCGCCGCTTCGAGCTCGGCGATCTCGTCGAGAATTGCCGATCCGAGTTCGCGCATTTCCTCCATACATCGAAACTACTGCTGCCTACCGACAGTCGATTCGGCCACCGATTTCGACGAAGCGGGGCATCATGAGTTAAACGCAATCGGTGAGACGGAGGCACTAAATGACCACGAGTAATACCTTGTTGGCCGACACATTCGACCGGATCAACCAGGAAGCCCACGTCGTCCTTGAAGGGTTGACCGAGGATCAGCTCACCGCCCGCATCGGCCCCGACGCGAACACGATTGCCTGGCTGATCTGGCACTTGGCCCGCATTCAGGACGATCACATCGCCGACGTCGCGGGCAATGGGCAAGTATGGATTTCGGGCGGCTGGTTCGACACCTTCGCCCTCCCATTCGATGCGGAGGCACACGGCTGGGGGTTCACCACCGAACAGGTCGGCGCCGTCAAGGGAATAGAGGCATCCCAACTCGCCGGCTACCTCGACGACGTGCACCAGCAGACCATCGCGTTCGTCGGAGGGTTGACCGAAGCCGACCTGGAGCGAATCGTCGACACGCGCTGGGATCCGCCGGTGACCATGGCGGCCCGATTGGTCAGCGTCATCTCCGACAACCTCCAACACGTCGGCCAGGCAGCCCTGATCCGCGGGCTGGTCTAGGCCGCGTACACGGTTTCCAATTCCTTGTCGAGGTCGTCGTCCGCCCGCTTCGCGGCAACCGTGAAATAGCCAACGCAGGCGAGTATGACCGCCAAAAACAGCAGGCTCGTGCCGTTCGTACCGAGGCCCAGTCCGCCGTCCTTGTGGGTGGCGGTCAAGAAGTCACCCATCGAGGCACCGAAGGGGCGCGTGATGATGTACGCCGCCCAAAAAGCGAAGACGGCGTTGAGCTTGAATCGGTAGTGCGCGAGCGTGATGAGGGCAATGACTCCGCCGAACATCGCGGCAGAAGGCAAGTAGCCGAAGGCCAACTTCTCGGCGATCAGGTCACCGGCCGACGTGCCGAGGGCAAACGTGAACAGGATGGCTGACCAGTAAAAGGCTTCGCGCCGGCGGGTGACAATCGAGTGGATCGACAGCGTGCGCTCCGAGCGATACCAGGCGATGAACGAGACGGCCAGGCCGACAGCGAAGATGCCGGTCGTGGTCCACAGGCTCACGCCAAAATTGTCGACAAGGTTGTCGGAGAACAGGGTGCCGACGACGCTGATCATGACGACTGCGAGCCAATAGACAGACGGTATGTATTTGCGTACTGCGAATTGGGCGATGAGAACTACCGCAAGCAGTAGGCCCATGACGGCGGTCGTCGCCGACAAGCCGAGGCCAAGATTTCCGTTGAGAAAATCCGCGGCGGTTTCACCGACTGTGGTGGACAGGATCTTGACTATCCAGAAGAGCACGGTCACTTCGGGAACCTTGTTGAGCAGGGTTCGCGTCCATGAGGTCTCTCCGGTGTGTTGGGTTGAGGTCATAGAGACCACCCTCAGGGACCCAACCTGCATGCAACCTGATCAGAACGCCGGGATCTCCACCCTGAAGGTCGTCGGCTCTGCTGCTGAGGTCAGCTCAATGTCCCCACCGATCATTCGCGCAACTCTGAGTGCTAACGCGAGGCCGAGCCCGGCGCCTTCACTCGTACTGCTGCGGGCACCGGCGCGAAAGACGTCATCGGGTTCGTCAATGGTCACGCCCCGGCCATCGTCGATGATGTCGATCCTCACCACACGATCCACACAGGACGCTTTGACCGTCACCGAGGTCGCGGCATGGCGAACAGCATTGTCGAGGATCGGAGCCAGGATTCGTTCGATCATTTCTGTGGTTGTCGCCGCCTCAAGGGATGCATCGACGCCACGCGTCTCCAACGTGATCGTGTCGGGCACCTGCAGATCGCTGACGGTCGAGGCGAGGGCAGAGGCCACGTTCGATCGTTGGCCGATGGCCGAATGGCCACGTGCCATCGACACGAGCGTCGTGATCGTCGCACTCATTCGATCGACCAGCTCAACGACTCGATCGAGCCGCTCGCTCGTTTCCTGGTCACGACTCTTCATGAGTCCGAGCTCGGCTTCGCCACGTATCGCGGTCAGGGGCGTACGCAGCTCGTGGGCAAGCTCCGACGTCAGGAGTTGTTCGCCGCGAATCGTCGTCGCCACTCGGTCCAGGAGGACGTTGAGAGTTCGACCCAGGTGTGCGATCTCGTTGTCCGAAGACCCAGGATCGAAACGAGACTCGAGGTTGCGCTCACTCCAGTCTTCGGCACTCGTGGCCATCGCGTTGACCGGGTCGAGGGTGCGCCCGATGGTCCATGCGGTGATCGCGGATGTTCCCGCTATGACCGCGATCCCGAGGGCGATCAACCCGATGATGACTGCCGTCTGGGTGGCTTCGTAAGGCTCGTACGACTCGGCTGTGACGACAACAGCGAGAGTCTTTCTGGAGTTTTCGTCTTTGAACGGCGCTGCCAGGTACAGGTGCTCGCCCCGATGGACATGGGTCCGCTTCGTGACTTGCGACAAAGAGCGGACCGTGGCGTAGACGTGTTTGCCTGCAGAAGGACCGATCACCTGGTTCCCAGAGAGATCGAAGACCCAGGCGCTGTCTTCGATCCGGTCCGCGGAGGTCTCGGCCTGAGTGATGTGACCGTTCCTGTCCACACTCAGTGTTGATTCAACGGCAGCGAACCGATCACTCAGCGCGGACTCGACCCGGGCCTCGGTCAACGCGATGACAACGAGAACTACAGTCCCGACCATGGCGACTACGGCGATGGCAGTGACAAGGGTCGTCGACCAAATGATGCGCGACCTGAGGGTCCTGCGATATGGCCTCATTGGAGGATGAATCCCACTCCGCGAACGGTCGTCAGTTCCATTGGCGAGTCCACGGCGTGGAGCTTGACGCGGATGCGGCGTATGTAGGAGTCGATCGTGTTTTCGCTGACCATCGCCCCATCGGGCCAGGCGGCAGACACCACTGCGCGGCGTCGTACGACGACTCCTGACTTCGCAGCCAGGGCGGCAAGGAGCCGGAACTCAGTCGGCGTCAACTTCTCCTCGCCCCGGCTGGTGCGCAGCGAAAAGCGGTCAGGATCGAGATGTAGCCCGCTGACCTGGGCCGGCGCGGGCCGCGTGCGCTTGAGGAGGGCTTCGAGCCGCACAAGGATCTCCGAGATCGCAAAGGGTTTGACCACGTAGTCGTCGCCACCGGCATGGAAACCGGCGACCCGGTCGTGCACGCCATCGAGGGCGGTGAGGAAAAGGACCGGCGCATGCTGGCCCTCGGCGCGCAACGCCTGACATACGTCCCGGCCGTCCGCGTCGGGAAGGCCGATGTCGACGATGAGGATGTCGACGCTGTCCGTGGGGCTGAAAGCCCGGACCGCGTCATGACCGTTGCGGGCGATCAAGACGTCGTAGTCATTCATCTTCAGGGCATCGGTGAGGACTCGGCGAACAGATTCGTCGTCCTCACAGATGCCCACTCGTGTCACGCCTTCATCGTGCCCGACCGGAGGCAACTTTGCCCCGGACTCGGCACGAAACCAGCGAAACGTTCAGGTTGCGGTCAGGTTGATCAACGCATGGTGGTCCCATGGCAATTGGCCTCGACCGTCTTCGCGAGTCTCAACCGTGGACCGCCCGCGACCTCCGTCGATGGATCGTGCCGTTGTCCATCGTGACCGTTGTGGCGCTGCGCTTGCCCTTCCTGACACACGCACCGACCCCCGACGAAGCCGGTTTCCTACTCGTGGGCGGGCAGTGGCACCCGGGCGGCTCCTCGCTCTACGGCAACTACTGGGTCGACCGCCCGCCCCTGCTCATCGGTATTTTCCAGATCGCCTCCGCGCTCGGCGGACTTCCGGCCTTGCGACTGATCGGGTGCCTCGCTGCGGCCGCAACCGTGGGCGGGTCTTCTCTCGCGGCCGGACTGGTGGCCGGGAAGAGGGCGTCGAGGTGGGCCGCGATAGCCGCCGCCGCGCTGTGCACGACCCCTCTCCTCGGCACGGTAGCCGTCAACGGTGAACTCCTCGCGGGCCCCTTCGTCGTTGCCGGGATCGCTGCCGCAATCGGTGCATTGAAAACCGACGACGAAGGCCGTGCGCGACTGTTCGGGATCGCCGCCGGCGCGGCCGCGATCAGCGCGATGATGATCAAACAGAATTTTGCCGATGTCTTCGTGTTCGGCCTGGTCGCGACTGTTGTCGCGTGGCACCGACGCGACATCGGGACCGCTCGATTCTTCCGGGTTCTGAGTTCCGCGATCGCCGGCGCCGCGCTAGCGCTCTTTGCCCTGGCCGTTTTCACACTGGCGCAGGGCACTTCCCTTTCGGGCGTCTACGACGCGATGTACCCGTTCCGATTCGAAGCCGATCGTGTGATTGCAGCTGGCGGCAGCCAATATGCGACCGCTCGCCTATTCACGATGCTTCTCGCGGCGGCAGCCAGCGGGATAGTCCTGCTGTTCGCCGCGGCCGGCTGGGGCATCGCGGCGAAGCGCCTCTACGGTGCGGCTGCCTGGGGCCTG
>JBDSQP010000324.1:0-14188 GCA_039929755.1 Aeromicrobium sp.
AGGCGCGGCCGTTGGAGAAGATGTCCGACACTTCCTCGCCGGCAATGTATGCCGAAGATTGGCGACGGATATCGCCGGGTTTCAGTCCGTACTTCCGGGCCTTCTTCAGATTGAGGGTGATCTCGATCTGTGGTTCCTGGACCTGAAGCTCAGAATGCGCGTCGACAATGTCTGGCGCGTCACCGATACGGTTGACGACCTTCTTGGCAATAGCTGAAAGTATGCGCGGATCTGGACCGGAGACTCTTGCGACTACTGCGCCGCTCGAGCCGGTGAGGTCCTCTTCCACACGTTCGTGGAGATATGTGAGGACTTCGTTCTGCATGCCGGGGTAGCTGGCGACGACCGTTTCGATTTTTCCGAGAGTCTCTTCGTAGTCGGCCTTCTTGTCGATGCTGATCCACAGTTCGCCGAAGTTAGCCCCGGCGACTTCCTCGCCAAGCAATGCCTGCCCAATGTGTGCTCCACAGACTCGAACGCCAGGTACCTTCTCCATGTCCCGACAGGCGTCCCGGACGATTCTCTTCTCCTCGACAATCGAGGTGGAAGGTTCTGTGGCCCAACCCACGAGAACGTCCCGCTCCTTGAATTTCGGCAACAATTCGGATCCCAGATTGGGATACACGATCATGCCCGCGAGCGTGAAGATCAGCGCAGTCGCGATAGCGGGAGCAGGCCTGCGAACGACAACATTCAGTGCTGCACGATATCGCCGCTTCAGCAGTTCCATGAGCGGTGACTTGTTGCTCCCCAACCCCTTTCCTGACATCAACGCCAGACACATTGCCGGGGTGACAGTCATGGCAACGACCATCGAAACAAACACGGCGAGCGAGTAGCTCAACACCATCGGTCGGAAAAAGGCACCCGACAGACCTGTCAGGAACAGGACGGGCATCACCGCGATGATGTTGATCACCGTGGCGTAGGTGATGGCCGTTCGCACCTCTACGGACGCTCCGAGAATCGTACGTATCGTGGAAACTTTGCTGCCCGATTCGCGTGCTTCGCGCAGCCTGCGGACGATGTTCTCTACGTCGATGATGGCGTCGTCCACGACCACCCCGATGGCGACCACCAACCCTGCGAGAACCATGACGTTGATCGACGTGTCTCGAAGATCCAGGATCAGCAGAGCCGAGACCAGCGACAACGGTATGGCGACGAGACTGATGAACGCCGTTCGAATCGTGTAGAGGAACGCCGAAATGATCACGATCACGAGGAGCATGCCGAGCAGGAGGGCCTTCGTCAGGTTGTCGATCGACTGATCGACGAAGGAGGCCGGTCGAAAGATCGTCGTGTCGTACTTGATCCCAGGAAGGCCGGGAGCCATTTCCTTCATCGCCTCTTCGACGTGCTCGGTCACCTCTTTGGTGTTCGCGCCGCGGGTCTTGTTGACGATGAGCATGAGTCCGTCGCCACCATCGATGATGGCCTCACCCCACAGTTGCTGGCTCGCCTGCAGGACCGGACCGAGATCCTTCATTCTCAGGACGCGGTCGCCTCGTTTGGCGACCGCGACCTCGGCCAACTCCTCCGAGTTGTTGATCGTCTGCACATCCTGGATGTTGAATCGCTTGGCTGGTTGCTCAATGAATCCGCCCTGGCCGACGGTGAACGACTGTGCATAGGCGAGCACGCCGGAGTCGAGCGCTTCCGAGCCTGCCTGCATCACCTCATCGATCGAGATGTCGTACTTCTTCATCAATTTCGGATCGACCTGGACATGGCGTTGCTTGAGGCGTTCGCCGTATATGTCGACCGTCGCCACGCCTGACACCCGCAAAAGCCGTTCGCGGATCTTCCAATAGGAGATGGCAGACATGTCAATGAGATTGACCGAGTCGGAAGTCAGCCCGATCTCCATCGTGCGGCTGGTCGAGGACAGGGCCGGCATGATCCATGGCGGGCTCGCCCAGGTCGGAATATTGGGAAGGACTTCGGCGACCCGTTCCTGGACCAGTTGCCGCGCGTGGCGTTCGTTTGTGCCCTTTTCGAAGATGACTCTGATCGAGGACAGTTGCGCGATTGACTTCGAGCGCAGTTGTTCAAGGCCAGGTATCCCGTTGAGTGCCTCCTCAATCGGAACGGTGATGAGGGATTCGACCTCGGAGGTCGAATTTCCGAGTGCGATCGTCTGGATTTCTACCTGAGGCTCAGAGAATTCGGGGAAGACGTCGACCTTGGCGCTGGGAATTTCGGCAACGCCCACGACCATGACACCGATGGCCATGAAAAGCACGATCCAGTGGAAGCGAAGGCTTCGCGACACTATCCAGCGCATCATGCGATTTCACCGAACTCAAGTTCAATATCGGCGCCGTGAACCTGTGGCACTCCGCGAGTAACCACCTGGGTTCCGACCTTGGGTCCTTCGCTGAAATAGATTCGCTCGCCGACGATCTTCTCGAGCGTGATCTTTGCGTAGCGATACGTCAGTGCTTTCGGACTTGTGTAGATGAAGGTGGTCCCATCCGCCCCGTAGAGCAAGGCGTCATAGGGGAGTTCCTTGAGCTTGTTTGAACCCGCGACGGGCGTGGTCTGGATTCCGACCTGTTTGGCACCGAGCGGCGTCAGCGTCACCGTGTGGTGCCCCGGGATCCCCTTGATCGGCTCCAGTTTGGACTGACTGGGGTACTCAGATTCATCGTCTTCCGCCTTGTCGCATGCGGTGAGCGATGCCGCGACCGCGACAATCACCAACCACATGCGCAACCTTTCGGGCCACGGCGTGCTTCGGCGGCGGCCGCTCATCGCGCTGCCGCTCCAGTGGACGTCAGCGGACTGTCCAGGTCATCTTCTGGTTTGACCCCGTTCTTTTGGCCCTTGCGGACGCGCATGTAGAAGACAGGCACCGCAATGAAATTGACCGCAGCAACGGATATGAGTCCGCCCAGAATGACGAGCGCCATCGGATGCAGATTTTCGAGTCCGACGCGCGGCCCAATCAGGGCGAATGGCAATAATGCCGCGGCTGAGCTGACCAAAGTTGTGACGAGCGCCGGCGTACGGTCCTCGATGCCCTTCTTGATCAGTCCGACACCAAAGTGTTCGCCTTCGTCGCGTTCAAGGTCCTGGTAGTGCCTGAAGGTCGTCGCTATCTGCCGCGTGGTGAGAGCGAACAAGCCAAGGAGGCCAGCGGCCGCTCCCAGAGTCAGTCCGTCCGCAAGGGCCAATGTCGCAACGACTCCGCCGGCCAGGGCAGCCGGAATGAGAAACAGCGATGCCGCCGCGAGCCGCCAACTACGAAGCAATGCCTGGAACAAGAGCAGGGTCGCGATCGTTGCGCCGACCCCGAACAGGACTATGTCGCCGAAGTTGACTTCTTCATCCACCGTTCGGTCCAGCACTTCAGCGTGATACTCCAGCGGCATGTCCAGCCCGCGCAGGCGCGTTTCAAGTTCATCGGCAACAGCGCTCACGCTGCGCCCCTTGACGTCGGCCGTGATGTCGAGTTTGCGAGACACCGCATCACGATCGATGACCACAGGCGTACGTCCGGGGCGTACGTCGGCAACTTCAGAGAGGCGCACCTTGCCCCCATCCGGGCTGTCGATCAGCAGATCCTTCAGCGAATCGACGTTCTCGGCGAGTTCGGGCTTGCCCTTGACCACCACGTCAAAGACTTTTTGATCCTTGAACACGCTTCCGACGAGGATGCCCTGAAGCATGACTGCTTCGGAGCGGCGTACATCTCCTGGCTTGAGACCGTATTTGAGAGCCTTTTCAAGATCTACTTCGATCTCGATCGTGGCTTGTTCCTCGGGCTCCTCAACCGTGGGTGTCGCGACACCGTCCACCCCTGCAACAACCTTTTGAATACGGGCTGCTTCCTTCTTGAGTACATCCAAGTTCTGGCCGTAGACGCGAACCGTGATGTTGCGAGCTACTCCGGTCATCACGTCAAGACCGCCTCCGCGGGCAAGATTCTCACCTCTCGTCACACCGCCGACGTCACGGATTCGTTGATCCGAGTAGGTGGTGACCTCGGTGTCAGCACCCTTGACAGAATTGGAAGTCTTCTGGATCGCTGCCATCGTCTCGTCGTAGTCAGCATCAGACTCCATTGAGACGATCATTTCGCCGGAATTTACGTCCACGATCCGGTCACCGGTGATTGCGCGCCCGACGGCTGCACCAACGTTGCCGACTCCGTCGATGCCTCGTAGTTTCTTGCTCAGTTCAGTTGCGATCGCTGTCATACGGGTGTTCGAGGTTCCGGTCGGAGCTTGCAGGCGTACCAGCACATCGCGATCCTGGACGGTGGGCACGAATGAGTTGTTGACCAGCGGCATCGTGGCAAGGGCGATAACGGTCGCGGCGGCGACAATCGCGAACACAGCGTTCACCTTGTTGAGTGCCCGGGTGAGAATCTTCGAGTGCCACGCCCGGACCTTGCGCCAACCGGCGGATGGTGTCTCCCGCGACGGGAACATGATAGTGAGGGCTGGTACCAGTGTCAGAGCAACGACCGTGCCAGCCAACAGGGCAAGAATGAATGCGGTTGCGAGCGGGGTGTAGAACGCTCCGGGACGGCCCTCCATGACGATGAGCGGCATGGTGACGGCCACGCCCATCACCGTTGCGTAGGCGATCGGCCGACGGACCTCGTGTGTGGCCTCCAACACCACTTGGCCGACGGTCGCATCCTTGCGCTCACGAAGCCTTCGGGCAACATTTTCGGCGCCGACGACTGAGTCATCGACAATTACCACGAGCGCGAGCGCCAGGCCGATTATCGAAATCGAGTTGAGGGTTTCGCCCATCTTTACCAGAACAAACGCCGCAGAGATAAGCGCAACCGGTACAGCGATGGCGGTGACAAGAATCCGTCGCCAGACGCGGATGAAGGCAACGAATGCGAGGAGGAGAACTACGCCGGCGATCGACAACGTCAGGCTGACATTGTGGATCGCTTGATCAAGCAAGGCCGCCGGACGGAACACAGAGGTGTCTGCCTTCATGCCGGCCAGACCAGGGCTCAGGTCATTCAGTTCGTCCTCGATCTGCTTGGTAATCTCCCGAGTGTTGGCGCCGGGGAACTTTTCCACGACAAGGAGCAGGCCGTCACCGTCATTGACCACTGCGTCACCGATCAACGGCTGGTGTTCCTCAACGACATTGGCGACGTCGGAGAGCTGGAGTTTGCCGCCGGTCTCTTCGATGGGTACTTGACCAAGTGTCTCCGGGCTGGCGATGTTGTCGAAGACATTGCGGATCGGGAGTCGCTGGGCCGGCGTTTCGATGAAGCCGCCTGTCCCGGGCACCGAGGCCTCCAGGTAGCTGACGGGCGATGCCACTTGAGCGTTGCCGGCGGTACTGATTATTTGACTGAGGGAGACGTTCTCTTTGCGCAGTTTGTCCGGATCGACCT
Organism: Aeromicrobium sp.; assembly: GCA_039929755.1. Taxonomy (GTDB): domain Bacteria; phylum Actinomycetota; class Actinomycetes; order Propionibacteriales; family Nocardioidaceae; genus JACMOZ01. The sequence continues at coordinate 5,378 of JBDSQP010000324.1, forward strand.
GGACCTGAATCTGCTGATCACGCATACCCCAGATGTTGACGTCAGACACGCCCTGAATTCCGAGAAGGCGCGGCTTGATCGTCCAACGCGCGATGACCGACTTCTGAATCGGCGAGAGGTTCTCGGCCGAGAGCCCGATCATCATCACCCGGCTCGACGAGGAAAGCGGTGGCAGCACGACAGGAGGACGAGAAACGTGCGGGAATGCCGCGCCGTTCAGTTGAGTCAATCGCTCCTGTACCAACTGGCGGCCCTTGTAGACGTCAAAGCCTTGCTCGAACACGAGAACGATCGAGGAGAGTCCGGCGGTCGATTTCGAGCGGATGACTTCGACGCCCTCGATGCCGTTGAGAAGGTCTGCCTCGATAGGCGTTGTGAGGAACTCTTCGACTTCAGCAGCCGACAGCCCAAGCGACTCGGTCTGGATTTCCACATAGGGCGGAGTGAACTCCGGGAACAGGTCGACCGGCGCCTTGGGAAGCGTCACCAAGCCAAGAACGACGAGTACGCCTGCAATCGCGACAACCAGTCCGCGGAACTTCAGCGCACCGCGTATGGTCGCGCTGATCATGAGGCCGACCGTTCGGAGGGACTATCGCTGCAATGAGACGTATGTGCAGGCCCGTGGGCAGATCGGCAATTCATGACAGTCTCCTGATGGTGAATCCGGATTTGGTCTGTGGTCGAATCTAAGAAGAGTATAAGAATCTCTTATGAATAGTCACTAGTTCGTATTGACCACTTTTGCCCCGACGGCACCGCACCAAAGGCCCGACATACTGTCTGTGCTCACCAACGGGCGAGTGGTCTGATGACCCCATTCGACGTGGGTCGGCAACACGTTCCGACCTCAGCGCCCGACCGGGTTAACGCTGCAGTAGTCTGCTGCTGTCATCAGTTGCCTGTCTTGAGCCAGAAAGGCGCCCCGTGGGTCGGATGAAATTGGCGACGATCGCCACCGTTGTCGCTGTATTGAGTGGATGTTCGCCAGTCGACAATCACGATGTCAAACGTTTGGCATTGCCCGTCGCAGCCAGCGATCGTTCGCAGTCGGTTTGGAATCTATGGCTAGGTGCCTGGATTGCCGTACTTGTTGTCTTCGTTCTAGTCTTCGGTCTCATTGTCTGGTCGATGATTCGTTATCGTCGCCGCAGCGACGACGAAGTTCCGGACCAGGTGCGCTACAACCTCCCGATCGAGGCGCTGTACACCATCGCGCCAGTCATCATCGTGGCGGTTTTCTTCTTCCACACGGTGACTTCGCAGAACGAAGTGCTCAAGAAGGTCGCCCATCCCGATCACACGATCACCGTGGTCGGCAGCAAATGGCAGTGGGGCTTCAGTTACCTGGACGAGTCAGCTTCAGGCAACGATTCGGTCTTCGATTCGGGTACGCCTGAGCAACCGGCCAACCTCTATCTCGCGGTCAATGAGTCCGTGCGATTCGACCTCAAATCGCCCGATGTCATCCATTCGTTCTGGGTCCCGGAGTTCTACTTCAAACGTGACGTCATTCCGGGCAAAGCCGACAATAGTTTTGACATGACACCAACCCGCGAAGGCACCTTCACCGGCCGCTGCGCCGAGTTGTGTGGGCTCTACCACTCGCGAATGCTTTTCAAGGTCCACGTGGTGTCGCGCGCCGAATACGACGCGCATATGGCCAAACTCAAGGCCTCGGGCAACGTCGGTGTGCCGGTTGGCGCCAAGGATGCCGACACGATTGCCGGCCTTGCTGAATCTGGAAATGGGGAAAAGTAATGGTCGACGCAACCGCGAATTTCGAGGCGGCCTCGGTTCCCGTTGAGGCAACAATCGGCCGACGCATCATTAGGGTTCTGACGACGACGGACCACAAGGTCATCGGCAATCTCTATCTGGTCACCTCGTTTGCGTTCTTCATCATCGGCGGCATACTGGCGCTGATGATCCGTGCCGAGTTGGCGCGCCCGGGCACGCAGTTCGTCGACGACGACACTTACAACCAGCTGTTCACGATGCACGGCACGATCATGCTTCTGATGTTCGCGACACCGCTGTTCTTCGGCTTCGGCAATGCGATCATGCCTTTGCAGATCGGTGCCCCGGATGTGTCGTTTCCCCGCCTCAACATGTTCAGTTACTGGCTCTATCTTTTCGGTGCCATCATCGTGGTGTCTGGCTTCCTCGTTCCCGGAGGTGCTGCAAGTTTCGGTTGGTTCGCGTATGCGCCCCTGAGCAACGCGGTCAACTCCCCGGGCATCGGCGGAGATCTCTGGGTGATGGGCCTGTGGATGGCCGGACTCGGCACCATCCTCGGTGCGGTCAACTTCATCACGACGATCTTCACAATGCGCGCGCCCGGCATGACGATGTTCCGCATGCCGATCTTCACCTGGAACACGCTCGTCACAAGCCTTCTGGTTCTCATTGCTTTCCCGATCTTCGCGGCCGCACTGTTGTGCCTCGAAGCCGATCGACGGCTCGGTGCGCACGTATTCGACCCGGCAAACGGCGGACCCATCCTGTGGCAGCACCTGTTCTGGTTCTTCGGACATCCCGAGGTCTACATCATTGCTCTGCCGTTCTTCGGCATCATCACCGAGATCCTGCCGGTTTTCGCCCGCAAGCCCATCTTTGGCTACGTCGGTCTGGTTGGCGCGACGCTCTCGATCGCTGCTCTCTCCATCGCAGTTTGGGCTCACCACATGTTTGTGACGGGTTCAGTGGACCTCGCGTTCTTCTCCTTCATGACATTCCTGATTGCTGTGCCCACAGGTGTCAAGTTCTTCAACTGGATCGGCACGCTCTGGGGTGGATCTCTGTCATTCGACACTCCGCTGATCTTCACACTCGGCTTCCTGACGACCTTCCTCTTCGGCGGCCTGACCGGCGTCATCCTCGCCTCACCCACGCTCGACTTCCCAGTCTCAGACAGCTATTTTGTCGTGGCGCACTTCCACTACGTCGTCTTCGGTACCGTCGTGTTCGCGATGTTCGCCGGCTTCTATTTCTGGTGGCCCAAGCTGACCGGTCGGATGCTTGACGAGCGACTTGGCAAGATCCATTTCTGGCTGCTGTTCATCGGTTTTCACATGACGTTCCTGGTCCAGCATTGGCTCGGTGTCGAGGGATTCCCGCGTCGTTACGCCGACTACTCGCCGGCAGATGGATTCACTACGCTCAACGAGATCTCGTCGATCGGCGCTTTGCTTCTCGGTGCGTCAACATTGCCGTTCTTCTACAACGTGTGGAAGTCGCGCAAGGGTCCGCTGGTTGGGCTTGATGATCCGTGGGGCTGGGGACGTTCGCTCGAATGGGCGACCTCTTCGCCGCCACCTCGCCACAACTTCGTGTCGCTGCCGCGCATCCGTTCGGAGAGCCCGGCATTCGATTTGCACCACCCCGAGATTTCGGCGTTGCAGTTGCTCGACAACCAGACGCATGACGAAATCAAACAGATCGCCGTAGACGCAGAGCGTGCCGCGACTTCCCTAGAGGACGGTAAGTAAGCATGAAGTCCGAATACTGGGTCATCATCTCCTGCGCCATCTTCTTTGCGCTGATTGCTCCGATCTATTGGTTCGTCAGTAGCGACCCGACCGGCACAACTGCGATAACGATGACCTTCCTCCTGTGCGCCCTGCTGGGCTTCTACCTTGGGGTCGTTGCCAAACAGATCCCCGATCGCCCAGAAGATCGCAACGACGGTGAAATTGCCGAAGGCGCAGGGGAGCAAGGCTTCTTCCCTCCTTACAGTTGGTGGCCGCTCTTCTGCGCGATGGCCCTCGCCACTGTCGTACTCGGCGTGGTCATCGGTTGGTGGCTCTTCATTATCGGTGCTGGCATCGGGGCTTTGTGCGTGTCGGGTTGGATCTTCGAGTACTACCGCGGCATCCACGCCCACTGACGGCTCGACACTGGTCTTCACGATTTAGGGGACGCGATTCTCTCGCGTAAACTAGCCGCGTGAACATGCGACTGACCATTGCCCTGTGCCTTAGCGCGACATTGGCCATGGCCGGATGCTCGGCCGGGACAAATACGGTGACTCCGCCCGAACCTGCGCCTGAGGTCCACTTCAAGAGCAATGTGGCAGACAAGTCCACCGACGTCCACGTCGACACGGTTGTCACAGCCAAGGCCAGCAACGGCGAGATCACCGGGGCATCCCTGTATTTCGGCGACAACCCTGACAAGAATGTCGTCAAGGGGAGCATCACCGGAACCGATTGGGTCGCCTCTGAACTCCTTGAACCGGGTCAGAACTACCACCTGGTCATGAAGGGCGTCAACGAAGACGGCAAGGCGGGCACCGTCACCCAATCGTTTGTGACTCAGAAACTCAATCTTCACCAGCAGACCTACCCGTCGGTTTCGCCCCTTCAAGGCGACACGGTGGGTGTGGGCATGCCGGTCATGGTCAAATTCGACCTTCCCGTCCACAACAGGGCGTTGTACGAGCGCAAGATGCGCGTCGAGTCCACACCATCGGTTGAAGGCACCTGGAGTTGGGTGAGTGACTACCAGGTTCACTACCGACCGAAGGACTACTGGCCGGCTGGCACCAAGGTCCGCGTCATTCTCGACGTCAATGGCCTTCCCGCTGGCAACGGTGTCTACGGCCAGCGGAATCAGGACGTCAGTTTCAAGATCGGACGATCCGTCGTCAGTTCGGTCAACGTCGCCACGCACAAGTTGACCGTCAACATCGATGGCAAAGTCGCCAAGGTCATCCCTGTCACGACAGGTGACGCGACCCACCAGACCCGTTCAGGGGTCAAGGTGATCATGGAGAAGTTCTCGACCGTCGACATGGATGCTGCTTCGACCGGCGTCGACTCGACCGATCCGGGCTACTACAACATCAAGGACGTTCGCTGGGCCATGAGGCTGACGAACTCTGGAGAGTTCCTCCATGCCGCTCCGTGGTCGGTTGGTTCGCAGGGCTACGCCAATGTCAGTCATGGCTGCACTGGTATGAGCACAGCCAACGCGGCCTGGCTCTTCAGCCAGTCCAAACGCGGCGATGTCGTCAAGTACATCAACAGTTCGCGGCCCATGGAACAAGGCAATGGTTATTCAGACTGGAACATGTCGTACGCCGACTATGCGAAGCGTTCAGCGCTCTAGGTCCTCACGTTCGGGTCATCACAACGGAAATGAGTAAGGGCCACCCCGCGGGGTGGCCCTTACCCATAGATCTCGTCTGACGAGCTGAATCAGTGCGCCTTGGGTACGCCAGTCTCGGAAACGCCTTGGAAGTCCTCGCCGTGGACCACGGGATGGCCGTTGTGGCCTTCGTGATGGTGGTGTGCCTCCGCGACCTCTTCGACAGTTGGTTTGTCAATTGCGCCGTCGTAGTAGAACTTGCGCACCTTGGCCCTCAACTTTGCCTTGCGGCCGTTGGGGGCTTGTACGCCGTTGTGGTCCGTCTCAGCGGGTGCCTCGAGGATGGGAAGGCGCTTGTGCGTCGTGAGGTTGTACTCCTCGATTGCAGGCAATGGAGCGTGTCGCTCGGAATAGGAGCCGCCCGGCGTCCGCTCGAGCACACCGGTCTCGTAGCCGTGAAGGATTCGTTCCTTGTCGGCATGTTGCAGACCGATGCAGATCCGCTTCGTGATGATAAACGTGATGATCGGCAAGATGAAGAACGCGAAACGCAAGGTCCATGTGATGGCGAAGATGTTCGAGTGGAACTTCGTCGCGAGGATGTCGTTGCCGCCGGCTGCCCACAGGACTCCATAGGCTGTCATGCCAGCGACGCCGAGCGCCGTGCGTACCGGGGCGTTGCGCGGACGGTCGAGAAGGTGGTGTTCGCGCTTGTCGCCGGTGATCCAGGCGTCGACGAACGGCCAGGCACCAAGCACGACGAACAACATTGTCATCGCACCGACAGCCGGGATGAAGACGTTCCAGCTCCAGGTGTAGTTGAAGAAGGTGCTCTCGAAGTTCGGCATGAGACGCACTGCGCCCTCGGAGAAGCCCATGTACCAGTCGGGCTGGGAGCCGGCGGTGACTTCCGAAGGGTTGTATGGTCCGTAGGCCCAGATCGGGTTGATCTGAATCAGGGCGCCCATGATGGCGGTGAAGCCGAACACGATGAAGAAGAATCCACCAGCCTTGGCCGCGTAAACCGGAAGCATCGGGTAGCCGACGACGTTGTCCTCGGTGCGTCCGGGACCGGCCCACTGGGTGTGCTTGTGATAGACGAGCAGCAGCATGTGTGCGCCGATGAGGCCAAGAAGCAGGGCGGGGATCAACAGAATGTGCGCCATGTAGAGACGCGGAATGATCACGTCACCGGGGAACTCCCCGCCGAAAATGAAGAACTCAAGGTAGGAGCCCACGAGTGGGATCGATCGCATCAGGCCATCGACGAAACGAAGACCGGTGCCTGAGAGCAGATCATCGGGAAGTGAATAGCCGGCGAAGCCTTCGACCAGACCCATCGACAGTAGGCCGACGCCGATGAGCCAGTTGATTTCGCGTGGCTTGCGATAGGCGCCAGTGAAGAACACGCGAAGCATGTGGATCATCATTGCGGCCACGAACAGCGCAGCGGCCCAGTGATGGATCTGTCGGATCAGCAAGCCACCGCGGATGTCGAACGAGATGTCAAGAGTTGATGCGTATGCATTGGACATCTCGAGGCCGCGCAACGGGGCATACGACCCGTGATAGGTGACTTCTTGCATCGAGGGCTGGAACCAGAACGTCAGGAACGTGCCGGTCAGCAGCAGGACGACGAAGCTCCAGAGAGCGATTTCGCCGAGCATGAAGGACCAATGGTCGGGGAAGACCTTGCGTAGGTTCTTCTTGGCCAAGCCCGCAATGCCGACGCGTTCGTCGATCCAGGCAACAGGACCGGAGGCCTTTTTGCCGAGTCCGGTCTTTTCGATCGGTGTGTAGGAAGCGCTCATGATTTGTTATCCAGCTTCTTCTGATCGCGTGCGAGTTCGGGGTAACTCGGGGCCACGACTTCCTGGAAGTCGCTCACTGCGACCAGGTAACCCTCGGCGTCAACCGCAAGCGGCAACTGGGGGAGCGGGCGATGCGCCGGGCCAAAAATGACCTTTCCGCCGTCGGCCAGATCGAAAGTCGACTGATGGCATGGGCACAACAGGTGGTGGGTCTGCTGCTCCCAGAGGCTGATGGGACAGCCGACGTGAGTGCAGATCTTGGAATAGCAGAGGATTCCGTCGATGCCCCAGTTCTCGCGGCCCTTCGGCGGCGTAATGTCCTGCGGACGCATACGTACGACGACGACAGCCCCCTTTGACTTTGCCTGCAATGCGGCTGTGCCTTCAAGGACCTTTTCGCCGTCGGCATCGGTTTCGTACATGATCGCCGGCTCGGCGTTGACGAGCTGTCCGACTTCGAGGTCGGACGGCTTGATCGGAGTTCCGGAGACGTCGTTGACGACGCGCATGCCCTTTTTCCAGACCGTGTTGGCCTGGCTGTGGGGGAGCGGTCCGAGGTCACGCATCATGACGATGGCCGGAAGGCCAAGGAACCCCATGGCTCCGAACAGGCTGTTGCGGATGAGCGGGCGACGGCCGAAACCGGACTCATCGATTCCGGCGTTGAGTTCTCCGAGAACCTGTGCCCGGTCGTCTTCGGACGAGACTGCAGGGTGGCGCATTTCGAAGATCTCGTGATCGCCCATGAGCTTCTTGGCCCACTGGATCGCACCGATGCCGATGAGTAGAAGCGAAACCCCGAGCGACATTCCGAGTGCGAAGTTCAGGGCCGAAAAGCGAAGGAACGTGTCGTCCTTGCCGATGGCGAAGTAAAAGACGCAGAAAGCCAGGGCCAAAAGAGACGCGAGGCCAAACATCCCAGCAACCTGGCGTTCGGCCCGACGCTCTTGTGCCGGGTCAACATCCGTAGGACGGAACTCGTGCTCCGGAATACCCGGATTGGCGATCGGTTCCTCGCGCGGACGATCCAACTCGTCGCTCATCGTTTCTTCACTCTCGCTCCGTGTGCGCCGATCCAAACGGCAAAGCCGACAAGGACACCGATGCCGATGATCCAGGTGAACAGACCGTCGGCAACAGGACCGAGGCCACCGCCGGCGACGCCGCCGTAGTTGGGTTGTGTCTGAACAGCCTTGATGTAGGCGATCACTGCACGCTTGTCATCGGGCGTGATCACGTCATCGGAGAAGACCGGCATTTGCTGCGGCCCGGTCAGCATGGCTTCGTAAATATGTTTCGCGCTGACACCGGTCAACTTGGGTGCGTAGCGGCCGTCTGGCAGCGCTCCGCCGGCTCCGACCGAGTTGTGGCACGCGGTGCAGTTCGTTCGGAAGAACGAGCCTCCACGTGTGAGTTCCTCGCCCTTCACGCCTTTGTAGTCGGTGTATTCGGACTCCGGGACGGACGGACCGGGACCAAGCGTCGCAACGAATGCCGCAAGCTGCTTGGTTTCCTCAGCGTTGTAAACCGGGGTCTTGCGGGGTGCCTGGGGCGCCGACTGGGCCATCGGCATACGTCCGGTGCCGACCTGGAAGTCGACGGCGGCTGCGCCTACGCCAATCAGGGACGGACCGTAGTTGCCACCCTTCTTGGTGACGATTCCTTCCGCATTCTTGCCATGGCAGCTTGCGCAGCCGATGAGAAAGAGTTGGCGCCCGGCTTCGACATCCCGAGAGGAGGCCTCTTCGGCTGTTGCCGATCGGGGAGCGAACGCCGAATATAAACCGCCGGCTACGAGGAGCCCCAAAAGGAGCACTACGAGCCCGGCGAGGGGATGCCGGCGTTTTGTCGACAAGTTCCGCACGGAGGACCTCATTCCTGAATTTGCGACTCAGATTACAGCGAGACG
>JBDSQP010000325.1:0-4898 GCA_039929755.1 Aeromicrobium sp.
CTGAGGCTGGTCGAGAGCATGCGCGAGTACGGGCGCGAAGCCGCTGAGCGATGGAACATTGACGACCTGCGTGTGCGCGTCGGCATCGAGACGGGACTCGCCGTGCTCGGCGAAGTGCGCGCCGGTAGTCAGGTCCAGTACGACGCGAGTGGCGATTGCCTCAACACCGCCGCACGGCTGGAGGGGGCGGCCGATGTGGGCGGGGTGCTGGTCGGTCCAGTCACGCATCGCCTCGTCGGCAATACATTCGACTGGGGGGACCCACGCCCGCTGGCCCTGAAGGGCAAGGCGGAATCGGTTCTAGGGCACCACGCCCTGACACCGCGAAACGACCGTTCGCGGCGGCGTGCCTCTGAGTCAGGTTCGCGGTTGATGGGTCGCGACCGCGAGTTGGCACTGGCCAAGGAGATCGTGGCCGAAGTGCAGGCGGGAAACCCCAGGACGGTCTTCGTCACCGGGCTGGCGGGCATCGGAAAGACCCGCTTCATGAGCGAGCTTCGCTCCCTGTTCGTCGACGGCCGTAATGGAGCATCGACGCCGACCTGGCTCGAAGGCACTTGCCTTTCGTACGGCCTGAACGAGCCATACCTCCCCTTCCGGCAGATCGTGCGACAAGCACTAGGACGTAGCGTCAACTCCACCGCTGAGTTGCGTACGAGCTTGGCGACTCTGGTTGGGCGACAGCGGGCCGAAGACGTCGTGCCAATGCTGGAGATGATCCTCGGCTTCGCACCGACGGCGGACCACTCGTCCCACATCGCAGCGCTCTCCGCCGAATCACTTCAGCAGGCGGTCATCGACTCGTTCGCCGAACTGGTGATCGGTCTGGCCGCGAGAGGGCCTGTCGCCATGGCCCTGGATGACCTGCACTGGGCCGACGCCGCGTCGTTGCGTCTCGCCGAAGGACTGATCTCCAAGCTCACCGACAAGATCCCGGTATTGCTGGTCCTGTCGATGCGCTCTGAGAGCGATCGACCCGCATGGGCTCTGCGCGAACGTACCCTGGGACGTCATCCGCAACGCTCCAGATCGCTCAGCCTCTCCTCCCTCGATCGCGATGCCGAGCGTGGACTGGTTTCAAACCTCGTTGGTGAAGGAACCCTCCCAGAGGATGTGGAGTCGCTGCTGTTGCAGCGGGCAGAGGGCAATCCTTTCTACCTCGGAGAGCTACTTCGCTCCCTGCGTGACACCGGAGCGATCCTGAAGACGGCCGGGCAGTGGAGTTTCGACCACAATGTCCCCTTCGAATTGCCCGACACGGTCGAACGCGTGGTGCTCGCCCGTATCGACCGGCTCCCTTCGGGCGAGCGCGATCTGCTCAACTCGGCCGCGGTGATCGGTCGCGAATTCGACCTCCCACTCCTGAGTCGGGTCGCCCACGCGGAACTCTCACCGGCCTCGCTGTCGAACCTGACTCGTCTCGGCCTGTTCGAGGGAGCGTCTGGCGCGGACTACCGCTTCAGCCACCCGCTGATCCAGGAGACCGCATACATGAGCATGCTGCGTCGCGGCCGCGCGGAGCTGCATGGCAGAGCCGCGGTCGCGATCGAAGAGCTGGCCGAGGACAGCTCGGACAAACATCACGCCGTTCTCGCTCGCCATCACAGTGCCGCCGGTCATGTGGCCGCCGCCGTCAAGTACCACCGACTTGCCGCGATCGCCTCGCAACGGGTCGCCGCACTGGACGAGGCCTTGAACCAGTTCGATTCCGCCATCGCGGCCGCGGGCTCGCTCGACCCCGAGGCGGCCCGCGCCCAGTTGCCAGAGCTGTACCTGCTGCGGGGTCGTGCCCGGCAGCGCCGCGTGGACTATGCCAGCGGCACCGATGACTTTCGTCAGGCACTTGCGGGGGCTCGAAAGATTGGCGACCCACGGATCGAGATGCAGGCACTCAACGACCTCGGCTGGCTTATCCGGGTGCATAGCTACGAGGAGGCAACCCGTCACCATCAGCAGGCCTTGTGCATGGCCGAGGAGATCGGTGATAAGTCAATCCAAGTCACAGCACTCAGTCGCATGTCGTTGATCGACTTGAATCGACTTCAGCTCGATCGCGGTCTGGAGTTGGCTCGTCGCGCTCTCAAGATCGCGCAGGAGGCGGGGCAGGATCCGTTGCTGGGCGTTGCGCTCGACTGCCTCAAGCTCGCGGCGCTACAACTCGGCGACCTCGAGTTGCTGGAACGGACAGTGGCCGAGATCATCGAAGTGCAGGAACGAGCAGGGGATCTCTTCCTTCTCCAATGGGCATACGTCGAGGGCGCGACGGCGCCACTCGCCCGGGGCGACCTTGGTCAGGCCAGGGAACGGATCGACAAGGCGGCAGAGATCAGCAGTCGCTTCGTCTCCGACCGACTCAGCAAGGCGCTGATTCTCGAGGCCAGTTCGTGGATCGACCGTGCCGGAGATGATCCGCACCGCGCGGTCGCGGCTATTCGTGAAGCGATAGACATAGTCGGCGCGGCGACGACTCCCGAGTGGTCGGCCTGGCTCGAAGCCAGCCTCGGCTCACACCTGATCGAGCAGGGGAATGCGCTCGAGGCCATCCCTTTCCTGGAGTCCGCGCTGGAGCATTCCGAAGCGATCAAGAGCCCCAATCGCGCGTTCAGGGCGGCAAGCCATCTCGCCTGGGCTCGCCTGTTGGTCGGAGATGGTGACGGGTCGAGGGAGGCGTTGACACAGGCGGAGCTTGTACTCGCCACAATCACCGCACCACCAGGTGGCGTGTTCCTGGACGGCTACCACTCTTACCTCGCCATCGCGCGTTCCCGCATGGGTTGCGGCGACTCCCGCGGGGCAAAGGACCTGCTGGATCCCCTTCTCGCAGCAGCCCGCCACCATGGCTGGCGCGCTGCGGAACAGGAGGCTTCGGCCGCGCTCGCCGAGCTGTGACGTGCCGGGCAGGTCAACGAGAGCGGCGTTCCAGGCCCTCGAGATCCAGGACTGTGAACCGCCGCCGGTCAGTGGTGATCAGGCCGCGTTCGCGGAGCGAGTGCAAGGCCTTAGCGACCGCCTCGCGCGACGACCCCGTCCAGCCGGCCAGCTCCTCCTGCGTGATCGGAAGATCGATCACATGACCGCCGGTCGTGACCGTCCCGAAGCGTTCGACCATCTCGACCAGCCGGGCAGCGACCCGGCCGATGGTGTGTGAGGCGCCAAACTCGATCAGCTTGCGATCGGAGTCCCTAAAACGGCGGATCACGTGCTGGAGCAGCTGGTTGGCGAGGGCCGGGCGGCTCGCAACCAGTGCCCTGAAGTCCGTCGCCGACATCGCCAGCGCTTCCACGGCCTCGATCGCCTCGACAGTGTTCGAGCGAGGGTTTCCGTCAATCACGGCCATCTCGCCCAACAGCTCACCGGGGCCGCGAAAGTCGAGAACCGCCTCCCGGCCATCGATGGTCAGGTAGGTGATCTTGACCCGGCCCGTAACGAGGAACATCACCTCTCTACCGGCCTGACCTTCGTACATCAGGGTGGAACCGGCACGGAAACGCCGCGGTGCGGAGTGGGCCCTGATCGCCTCGCGATCGGCGGGATCCAGGTTTCCGAGGAAGCCGGCGTCCCGATGTATGCCCGTTGATTCCATTCAGAGACGTTATCGCCCAGACGACAGGAGTGTGCAGAAATGCACCCCCCGGGGGCGGACAAGGACGTGGAAACCAACGTTCCGTGGCGCGAGACTTCGGCTAAATCTTCGATCCATGCAATTCCGTGCAAGGGAGACACACCATGCGTATCTACTCACACCATTGCCTCGAAAATCGTCGTGGGGACTTGTTGCAGGAAGACATTCCCGCGAAGCGAAGCCCCAATCGTGTTCCGCTGCGCTCGGTCCCGATCGGCCTCATGGTCGCGCTGCTCGCGGGCCTGATGTTCGCAGCCGCACCCGCTCAGGCGACGACGTTCGTCAACAACACCGCACCGACCATCAGCGGGGAGGCGAAGGTTGGTGCGCTCATCCAGTACGACCAAAACGCCACCTGGACGCCCACCCCGACGTCAACTACCTACGAGTGGCTCTACGACGGCGTGGTCGACACCGCGGCCGGCCCCAACGGGACCACCACCATCCCGGCGTCCCACTTGGGCCAGAAGATTAGCGTCCGCATCACCGTCAGCGGAACCGGCGCCAACCCAAACACTGTCGTCACGAACGAGCTCGGCCCGATCGCCAAGGGTGACATTGTCTTCACCACGCCGCCGACCATCCAGGGCAATGCTCAGGTTGGCTCGGAGCTGCGCGCCGGAATACCCGGCCTCAGTCCACCCGGGGCCTACCATGGGTACAACCGGTGGCTGGCCGACGGAGTCGTCATCGACGGGGCCAGTGGCTTCACGTACACCCCGTCCGTGGCTGACGTCGGCAAGAAGCTGTCCTTCAGGGTCACCCAGATGAGGGATGGGTTTAACGACGGAGTCGCGACTTCGGCCGAGACAGCTGCCGTCACGTCTTCAGCACCGCTGACGACACCGACGAACCTGCACGTGGAGGCCCGGACCACCACGACGCTGACCTTGAGCTGGAATGCGGTGCCGGGGGCGCCGAAGTACCGCGTCCGCTACTCCAGCCACTCGGACATGGACGACTTTCACTCCGCGGTGTTCAGCACCAACAGCGGCGTCATCACAGGACTGTCGAAGGACCACAGGTATTACTTTCGGGTCGCGGTGGTGGCCAGCAACGGCTCGACCCGACTCACTCCGTACACGCCAAGCCCGTATCCGAGTGCCAAGACGGCCCTGTACCAATTCGCCGCACCAACCAACTTGCGTTCGACAGCGAGGACGACGACCTCGTTGACGCTGGCCTGGAACGCCGTGACTGGCGCGCCGCGCTACAAGATCCAGATCTCGAGGCACTCGGACATGGACGATCCGAGAACCATCGTGGTCAGCTCGAC
>JBDSQP010000326.1:0-6452 GCA_039929755.1 Aeromicrobium sp.
GGGACACCCTGTTCTTCGGCGGCCACGATGTAGAGCGCCAGCACCGGCAACACCGCACCGTTCATCGTCATCGAGACGCTCATCTGGTCGAGCGGGATGCCTTCGAACAGTTTGCGGGTGTCGTAGATCGAGTCAATCGCGACCCCGGCCATACCAACATCGCCGACGACGCGCGGATTGTCTGAGTCATAGCCCCGGTGCGTGGCCAGGTCGAAGGCAACGCTCAAGCCCTTTTGGCCGGCAGCGAGGTTGCGGCGATAGAAGGCATTGGACTCCTCGGCGGTCGAGAAGCCCGCATACTGGCGGATCGTCCACGGCTGCGTTGTGTACATCGCCGGGTAGGGGCCGCGAAGGAACGGCGTGAGGCCCGGATAGGTGTCAAGCGCGTCCAGGCCTTCGAGGTCTTCCTCGGTGTAGAGGCCCTCGACTGGGATGCCTTCCGGTGAAGGCCATGCTTCAGCACCATCGGTTGCATGGGCAAAGGCTTTGGCGTCGGCGTCATGGGGCTGCTCGGGATCGAGCGGCAATCCGGCGAAGCTTTTGGGGATCGTCATGCGCTCAACTTCTCTCGCGTCTCGTGCAGGAACGCGAGTGCGTCAACACCAACGGCGGCTGACTGGTCGACTTCGAGGTCTTTCACCTTGCCCGCCAGGATGACCCAGGTCGCTCCGGCCTTTCGCAGGGCGGCGATCAGATCGGCGCCCCACTCTTCGTATGCCTTGTCGTTTCCGGCGAGGCAGACGACCGGCGAACCGTCGTAGGCGGCGATGACCTCATCGACGTCGGCGGTGGCACCCGCGATGACCGTGTCGATGCCGCCCGCGGCGAAGAGGTTGGCCGCGAACGTGGCCCGAGCCGTATGCGCGGCGATCGGGCCCATGGTGGCAAGGAAGACCGGTGTCGCAGCACGCTCGTCGCGCATGGCCTCGAAATCGGCACCGTAGCGCGCCACCTCTGGGAATCCCTCGGGGTAGGCGCGACGTTCGGGGAGTTCTTCGTGCAGGTTGGGGAATTCGGTGACGCCGGTAAGTGGCCGTTTGCGGGTCGCGATGTCCTTGGTGCGGTGGGCGACTGTTTCGGCGACCTGTGCGGCCAGGGTGCCGTCGGCGATGACGGCCGCAATGCCGCCGGCGGCCTCGATTGCACCGAAGTCCTCCCAGGCGGCACGCGCAAGGTCGTCGGTCAACTTCTCGACGGCATACGAGCCACCTGCTGGATCGGTGACTTTGGAGACGTGGGCTTCGGCGATGAGAAGGGATGAGGTGTTGCGGGCAATACGTCGGCTGAAGACCTCGGGCAGACCGAGTGCGGCGTCGAAGGGCAGCACGGTCACGGACGTTGCTCCACCGACACCCGCTGAGAACGCGGCAAGCGTCGTGCGGAGCATGTTCACGTAGGGGTCGTACTTGCTCATGATCGGTCGCGACGTCACGCCGTGTTGCAGCTGAGCGCGACCGCCTCCGGTCACTCCACTCAGTTCGGTGACGCGGTTCCACATTCGGCGGGCGGCACGGAACTTGGCGATCGTCGGGAACTGTTCATCGGTTGCGGCGTAGCGGAACTCAAGGAACGAAGCGGCGTCGTCAACGCTGTAGCCGGCCGCAACGAGAACACGGAGGTATGCCGCTCCGACTGCGAGTGAGTAGGCGAGTTCCTGCACGTCAGAAGCTCCGGCGTCGTGGACAACCGTGCCGTCGACAACAACGGCGCGAGCCTTCAACCTCGTGGCAATCGCCGCGATCGGCGCGATGACATCGGTCGAGGTCTCACCGTGCCCGCGGAAGGAGTTACCGATCGGATCCGCGCCGAGGTTGGTGCCGGAGGCGGCCACGATTGCCCGTTCCTCGACTATCGCGGCGAATGCCTCGGCCGCGGCTACTGGCTCATACGGCGCGTCGAGGATCACTGGCGCAAGGTCCAGGAAGACCTTGTCGAGGATGCCCGGAAGCGCGTCGATTGCAATCGCGCCCGTACCGACGCTCAACCACAACGAGTTCACGCCGTTTTCGAGGTCCGTCATGACGTGCTCGGTCGTCAACTTGGCGTCAGGGTCGATGAAGTGGGCGCGGATGTCCCACGCCTGGAGTTCACGGGCCGCGGCCGTTCCGCGGGTGTACGGCGCCTGACCGGGAAGGCCGTCGGACGGCAAGCCCTCCGAGAGCGCATCGGTGCCGAGCGGAAAGACGTCAATTCCATCGAGGGTCTGCTTGGTCAGTTTCGCCCATACGTCGTGATCGGGCTCGTCTTCTGCGAGACGGCGGGCCTTGCGCAGGACTGCTGCAGCGGCTTTTTCCCATTCGGCGACGGTATGTGAGTCACCGGTGGCCAGCGCGACTTCGGGGGCCGGGGATTCAGTTGCCATAAGGGGCATCGTACGGAGTCGACGCTCGGACGTGCCACTGAGTGTGAGGAAAGTGACTCACAACACGTCCGGTGGCTGACGGCGCAAAACCCGGGACTGACAAACTGGGACTGTGAAGATTCCCGCTGAACTCCTGCCGACAGACGGCCGATTCGGCTCGGGCCCGTCAAAGGTCCGCGTCGAAGCCCTCGACGCGCTCGCCGCAACCGGCGCTGCGCTCATGGGAACATCGCACCGTCAAGCACCGGTCAAGGACCTCGTCGGCAGCGTGCGCGAGGGAATCACCGAACTCCTCTCCGTCCCCGACGGCTACGAAGTCGTCCTGGGCGTCGGCGGCGCAACTGCGTTCTTCGATGCCGCGACATTCGGGCTCATCAGGAGCAAAAGCCAGCACCTCGTACACGGCGAATTCACGGCGAAGTTCGCCAAATCAGTCATGGCCGCACCGTTCCTCGACAAGCCGAGCCTGATCGAGAGTGGATTCGACACGCATCCGGCTCAGGTTGCGGAAGCCGGCGTCGACACCTATGTATGGGCGCACAACGAAACGTCAACGGGAGTCATGGTCCCCGTCGAGCGTGTCGCCGGCGCCGATGACGGCGCGCTCGTCGTGGTTGACGGAACGTCGTCGGCCGGCGGCCTCGCGTTGGATGTCACCCAGACAGATGTCTACTTCTTCGCGCCGCAAAAGGCGTTGGCTTCGGACGGCGGCATCTGGCTTGCCATCTTCTCTCCAGCAGCCATCGCCCGCGCCGAGGAAGTCAAGGCGAGCGGGCGCTACATACCGCCGTTCTTCGACCTCATGACGGCCATCGACAATTCGCGAAAGAACCAGACCTACAACACACCCGGCCTCGCGTCTCTATTCCTCATCGACCAGCAGTTGCGCTGGATCAATGAGCAGGGCGGGCTCGAGTGGGCCACGAAGCGTACGGCCGACTCGGCAGCGCGACTGTATGAATGGGCCGAAGCCTCGGCCTTCGCCACACCGTTCGTGACGAACCCCGATGAGCGTTCACATGTCGTCGGCACGATCGACCTCGAGGGCGTCGAAGCGTCGGCGGTGACGGCAGTGTTGCGTGACAACGGGGTCGTCGACGTCGACGGCTACCGCGGTCTCGGTCGCAATCAGTTGCGCGTGGCGATGTTCCCGGCGATCGATCCCGATGACATCACCAAACTGACGTCGGCCATCGATTGGGTCGTCGGCAACCTCTAAAAGACGGTGCCTTCGCGGTGCAGGTCGCGATGTTCTTCGTAGATCTTTGCGTTGGTGTAGATCTTTTCGACCTCTTCATCAGTGAGTTCACGACGGACCTTGCCAGGCACACCCGCAACAAGTGAACGCGGCGGTATGACGACGCCTTCGGAGATAAGCGCACCTGCGGCGATGAGCGATTCGCTGCCTATGTAAGCGCCATTCATGATGATGGCGCCCATACCGACCAAGACGTTGTCCTCGATCGTTGCGCCGTGGATGATCGCGCCGTGGCCGACCGAGACGCCTTTGCCCAACGACACAGGCTTGCCTTTGTCGACGTGGAACGCACAGTTGTCCTGGACGTTGGACCGAGCGCCGATCGTGATCGGCTCGTTGTCGGCGCGAAGCACGGTGCCATACCAAATGCTGGCGCCTTCGTGCACGAACACCGATCCGGCAAGGGTGGCGTTGGGAGCAACCCAGGCGCTTTCGGCGACCTGAGGAGTCTTGTCTCCGAGCGAAATCTTCATACGGTCAACGTACAACCGGGTTGCCGGTGACTACTCAGTGCTTAGCTGACCCAGCCGGTCACCGGGTCGATCGCGAAGTAGACCACGAAGAGGATGGCCACGATCCACATCAGCGGGTGGATGGCGGACGTCTTGCCCTTGACGATCTTGAGCACGACGTAGGCGATGAAGCCCGCGCCGATGCCCGCAGTGATCGAGTAGGTGAACGGCATCAGCACGATCGTCAGGAACGCCGGGATCGCGATCTCGTTGTCGTCCCAGGAGATGTGCTTGATCTGGCTCATCATCAGGAAGCCCACGAGTACGAGGGCCGGGACGGCCGCCTCACTGGGGATCCGATCGACGAGCGGAGCCGCGAACGTTGCCAACAGGAACAGCACACCGGTCACGACCGAAGCCAGGCCCGTACGCGCGCCGTCGCCGACTCCCGAGGCCGATTCGATGTATGAGGTGTTGCTCGAGATGCCCGCCGCACCACCGGCTGCAGCGGCGATCGAGTCAACGATCAGGATCTTCTGGGCGCCCTCGGGTGTGCCGTCGGCGTCGTTGAGTCCGGCTTCGGCGCCGATCGCCGTCATCGTGCCCATCGTGTCAAAGAAGTCCGCGAGCAGCAGAGTGAAGACCAGCAGCGCCGCCGTGACGAAGCCCGCCTCCTTGAACGACCCGAGCAGCGAAAAGTCGCCGATCAGGGAGAAGTCCGGCTTGGCGAAGAGGTGGTGGAATCCAGGCCACTCAGGAACATTGAGGTTCCAGCCCTTGGGGTTGATGACCTTGCCCGCGGCGTTCGTAGTGGGGCCCACGTCCGCGACCTTCTGCACGATTGCCGCGATGAGGGTCGTGACGGCGATGCCGATCAGTATCGCACCGGGAACTCCCCGCGTGTAGAGCGAAATCATGATCAGGAGGCCAATGCAGAAAACCAGCACAGGCCAGCCTGCGAGGTTTCCACCGATGCCGAGGCCGACAGGAGGGGCGCCGAGCCCGGTTGTACGGACGAAGCCGGCGTCGACGAGGCCGATGAAGGTGATGAACAGCCCGATGCCGACCGCTATGGCGGTCTTCAGTTGCCGCGGTACGGCCTCGAAGACGGCCTTCCGGAACCCGGTGAGCACCAGGACCAGGATGATCAAGCCTTCGATAACGACCAGGCCCATCGCGTCGGCCCAGGTCATCTTGGACGCCACCGAGTAGGCGACGAACGCGTTGAGGCCAAGACCCGTCGCGAGTGCTAGCGGGAAGTTTGCGACGACACCCATCAGGATCGTGATTAGGCCGGCAACAAGCGCCGTGACTGCGGCGATCGTAGCGAAGCCCGAGCCGGCGATGGCCCCTCCGCCGAGGAACTTGCCGGTCTTGTCCGGAACGCCGGAAAGGATGATCGGGTTAAGAACGATGATGTAGGCCATCGTCAGGAATGTCACGACTCCGCCGCGAACCTCCTGACCTACTGAAGATCCCCGTTGAGTGATCTTGAAGTATGTGTCCAGGGCGTTCGACATGGCTCTCCTGCTGAAGCGTTCGGGTCTGACGAATGGAGCATGCCAGAGCCGTGCCGACCGTCGGAACTGAACACGCGAAGGTAACGCAGGTTTAACGTCGACGACGAGTCACAAGCCCACCGGCAGCCACAAGGACAACACCCGCACCTCCGGCGATCCACCAATTGGTACGGCTTCGCCCCGACTCGGTCGACTTCTCGGCCGAAGGACTCGGGGTTGCCGTCGTCGATGGCGTCTCGGTCGGGACAGGGGCTTGCGATGTGTCGAGGGCTACCCGCAGCAATTGCGAATGCTTCCCTTCGCT
This sequence comes from Aeromicrobium sp., assembly GCA_039929755.1. Classification (GTDB taxonomy): domain Bacteria; phylum Actinomycetota; class Actinomycetes; order Propionibacteriales; family Nocardioidaceae; genus JACMOZ01. Next base: position 5,897 of record JBDSQP010000326.1, read on the forward strand.
GCCGATCAGGACCGTCTTCCCACCCGGCTCCCCGGCAAGGGTTTCGCCCTGCTTCTGCGGAGGCAGAAACGTTGTCCGCCTGAGTTTCCACGTCTTGACGTCATAGACGCTCATCGCCACGTAGGTGCGAATGATCGCGAAGCGGCCGTCGGCGGTGATCGCACCGTCAGTGACTATCGGCGGCAGCACGACGTCGGACACCGTCAACGTGTTGGGCTTGCTTGTACTCAAGATCCGCGGAATCGGAACAAGGTTGCCGGCCGGCATCGCCTTGGTCGCCAGGTATTTGTCACCGGTTACGCGATTGATCAGAAGCGCCTCAACGTTGTGCGGCCCGTCGGCATACGCCAGGGGATAGCGGGTCGCCTTCACCGAGTGATTGCCGACGCCGGGTTCGGGCAAGGCGTACAGGGCGATGTCATGACGAACGCCGAGATTGTCGCCGGTGTCAGCGATCCACAGATTGCCCTTGCCGTCGATCGACAGGGCTTCGGTGTCGGGGATCTTCTGATCGCTTATGCGGGTCTCCCCCACCACCGCGCCGGTGGACACCTTG
>JBDSQP010000327.1:0-3602 GCA_039929755.1 Aeromicrobium sp.
GCGAATATCGCCGTCTCGTGGGGAAAGCCTCCGCCAGGAGCGTTCGACCGTGGCATCAACCCGATCCTCGAGCTTGGCCAGAATCTTCGCCGCACCAACCCCGTCACTGCGCTGACCTACACGACGACGGCGGGCCACGCCCAATACCTCAAGGTCCTCGATCTTCTCGACTTCACCGGCAAGGCATGGCGTCCCAATGAATCCGTGAAGTATGGCCGGATCGAAGGAAATGTCGGCCTTGATCCGAGGATCAAGCGCAAAGTGATCACGACCCGGATCACGATCCACAGCCTAAGTAGCCCGCGGGTTCCTGTGCCCTATCCGGCGCTCGAGATGGATGGGCTCAAGGGGGACTGGCGCTGGGAGCCACAAGGACTCACCCTCGTCTCCGACACAGACGATGCGAGCGGCCAGAAGTACATGATCCAGAGCCTCCAAATCGCGCCGACACTTGCTCAGATGCGAAACTCCGCAACCCACATCGGACCGACACTCGAACGCTATGTGTCGTTGCCCAAGATGCCACCGAGCATCGCCCGTGTCGCCCTGGATGTCACGCAGGGTCTGACCAATGACTATGACAAGGCGATTGCGCTGCAGAACTACTTCCGGAACGGCGGCTTTGCCTATTCAACGTCCGCGCCGGTTGCCGACGGCTATGACGGGAGCGGCGTTGACGTCATCGCCCGGTTCCTAGAGGTCAAACGCGGCTATTGCGTGCACTTCTCGTCCGCAATGGCGGTGATGGCCAGGACACTCGACATTCCCGCACGTATTGCCGTGGGCTACGCACCGGGCGCTGAAGCCGGCACGACAAAGGACCGCAAGATTACCTACGAAGCGACCTCGAACGAATTGCATGCCTGGCCGGAACTGTATTTTGACGGGATTGGCTGGGTCGCCTTCGAGCCGACACCGGGAGTCGGTGATCCGACCGATTTCGGTGGCGCAACGGGCACAGATGTCGGCCCCGACCCGGGGGGTTCTACCGCCACTGACAACGGCACCCGCCGACCCGACCGCAGCCTTATCGACAATTCGAGGTCTAGGGCGAGTGACAAGGGTCCCGCGTCCCGATCGGGATCGATCGTCCTTGCGGGTCTCGCTCTGTTGCTGATCCTGCCGTTCGGGCTGAGGCGCGTTCAACGTATGTGGCGTCTGCGGGGTCCGCGGCCGTCCGCCAGCCGCCTGTGGACCGAGCTCGAATTCACCGCGCGCGACTATGGGGTCTTCGTGACAGTGAGTGAGACGCCACGAGCCTTCGCGAAGGAGTTGAGTGCGCGGCCGGGCATGAATGGCGAAGCGCTCACAGGCCTGTTGGGAGCAGTTGAGCGCGAGCGCTTCGGACCTCCTGCCATGGACGGTGTCGATGCCGCCGCTGCCCAGCCCGATTTCGCGATGGTGATGCGAAGCCTCCGGGTCGGCGGTACGCGGCGCCAGCGACTGCGCGCGGTCATCTTCCCGCGGTCACTCCTAGGCCCCACGACGAGTGAGCCGAGATCGCCCGCCACGTAAACCGGTGCGGATGACCCGGTCCTCCAGTAGGTTGAATCGCTATAGAAGTCTTCAACGTGTTGTCGGAGGGGAAGATGAAATCCATGAAACGCGCTCTCTTTTTGGCGCTTTCGACGATCACACTGGGGGCAGTGCTTACTGCGCCAGGTCAAGCCGCGACGACTCCCAGTCCGGGGGACCTCAGGGTCGGAACCTTCAACATCTCTGGCGCGAACAATGACTCTCATGCGACCGGCGAACAAAAGGTGTGGTCCGTGCGCAAGCCAGTCGTGGTCCGGCAGATTGTTGGCGAGAACTCCGACGTGATCGGGCTGCAAGAGGCCTACGAGGGCACGCTGCAGTACACAGATCTGCGCAATGCGCTCAATGCGGCGGGCAAGAAGTTCGAGGTGACGAACACGGACAAGAGTGCTTCGAGGGGCACCCGCATCATCTACAACACGTCGACGCTGACTCTTCTGAAGTCGGGCTCCTTCAAGTACGTCCACCAGGTAAGCGGCAGCACCGACCGCTATTTCGTCTGGGCGACATTCCAACAGATCGCGACGGGCAAGCAGTTCTTTTTCACAAGCACGCACCTGAGTCCCAACAGCTCGACGGTGAAGAAGCAGGAATGGCAGGAGCTCATTCCCAAGATCAAGGCCCTAAACACCGGCCGCCTGCCGGTCATCGCCGTTGGCGACTTCAACACGTCGAAGTTTGGCGCCGCGGCCCAAGACATGCTGCCGGCGATGAAGACCGCGGGTTTCGGCGACGTGATGAACCAGGAGTACCAGGTCAACCCGCCCAGAAGTCCGCGGGCGGAAACCTCGATCAACCGCTGGATCAATTCGTTCAACGGCTTCCGTCGCGACGTGTCTCTCTATTCCTACCCCTCCCGTCACGACAAGGTGGGGAATGGCATCGACTGGGTCTTCGCGACGAACACGCTTCGCGTGAAGAAGTGGAAGGTTGTCATCTACTACGACGCCTCGACCCTCCAGATCACCGGCGTCATTCCGTCCGACCACAACATGGTCAGTTCGACGGTCGTGCTTCCCTGATCCAGGATGTCAAGGACGCGCAGGCTAACTCTCAGGTAAACCTTTAGGTTTCCGGTAATCGTTGCTAGTCTGTCGGGGACGAAGCGCCCAACCTTCCCCTAAGGCTCTTATCACATGATCTCCACGATCCCCTTGCGACTGTTTCTTGCCACGGCACTTGCTGTGGTCGGCGTTTCCTTTGGCAGTGTGCTTCCTGCCGCGGCGGTCACCTACGCCGCGCCGACCGGCCTCAAATCGACGGCACATTCGGCAAGCACGGTGGATCTGACGTGGAACGCGGTGACGAGCGCTCCCCGGTATCGCATTCAAGTGGCGACGAATTCGGCGATGTCCGGTGCCACCTACTTCCGCGTGACTGCAAACAAGCGGCAGATGATCGGCCTCAACCCCGCCACGAAATACTTCTTCAAGGTGCGCGTCATCACCTCGGATGGAGTCAACCTCAGCCCCTATTCCTCGGCCATCGCAGTGACAACGAGCGCGGCGCCTCCGAGTGAGTTCCCGATGTCCGCGCCGACGGGGCTGAAGTCGACAGAGCTTGCCTCGACCATGGCGTCGTTGTCGTGGACCCCGAAGTCAGGCGCGCAAAAATATCGGATCCAGTCGTCGACGAACGCCGACATGTCCGGTGCGACCTATGTGAGGTTCACCGAGGCCCGCGCGCAGATCGGCGGGTTGAAGCCGGCTACCAAGTACTTCTTCAAGGTCCGCGTCATCACAGTTGACGGTGTGAACCAGAGCCCCTATTCGGGTTCGATCAGCGCGACCACGAAGGCGGCGACAGCGCCGGCCCTCACCTCGCCTTTCAATTTCGTCGCCAAGCAGAAGTCCACGACCGAAATCACCGCGACATGGTCGACCGTTGCCGGTGCATCGAAGTTTCAGGTTCAGCGCTCAAAATCGGCCGACATGGCTTCGCCGGTTTCGGCGACCGCCGCAAGCAACTCCGCGACTCTCACCGGGCTCACGGCCGACACGACCTATTTCCTTCGCGTCCGCGCCGTGACGACTACCGGAGCCGTTCAGGGAAACTTCAGCTCGATC
>JBDSQP010000328.1:0-5020 GCA_039929755.1 Aeromicrobium sp.
TGGTCACAGTGCCGTCGCCGGACGCCAAGCGAGCCAGATCGGGGCGCTCGACGTCGGCCCACAGAGCCAATTCATCAATCGAGCTGCGGATTGCACCGCCGACGCCGTGATCGCGGACCTTCATCGCCGTACCCACCACAGAACGCACCGCCTGCGACGGCGTCGGGACAAACCGGCGAGAGTCGACACGGCTCTCCAAGCTGACGATCCGCCGGCGAGCACGCGCCAACCTGCCTGTCGTGACGACGAGCGCGATGCCCAACACGGCAGTGGTCGCTGCCAGAACGACTTCGAGGTCCGACACGGGCACCACCATATCCGCTGAGGAGGAGAGCGTGCGGGCTCAGATCTTGGGCGCCCCAGCCGTGGCTCAGGAGCGAGGGGTGGAGTTTCCACACCTTGCCCTAGCCTTGCCACATGACCCAGAACGATCGCCGTATGTTGCTCGTCCACGCCCATCCTGACGACGAAACCATCGGCACCGGAGCAACGATGGCCAAGTATGTCGCCGAAGGCGCGCGGGTCACGCTGATCACCTGCACGGCCGGTGAGGAAGGTGAAGTGCTCGTCCCTGAGCTTGCTCACCTCGCGTCGAGCGAACAGGACGGGCTTGGTGATCACCGCGTTGGCGAACTTGAAGACGCCATGAAGATCCTCGGCGTCACCGATCACCGCTTCCTCGGGGGTTTCGGCCATTTCCGCGACTCGGGCATGAAGTGGGGCGACGACGGCCACGCCACCGCGATGGACGACACGCGACCTGACACGTTCTGGCACGCCGACCTGACCGCCGCCGCCAATCTGCTCGTTGAGATCATCCGCACCGAGAAGCCCCAGGTCGTGGTCACATATGACGAATTCGGCGGCTATGGCCACCCCGACCACGTTCAGGCCCACAGGGTGACGACGTATGCCGTTGCACTTGCATGCATCCCGTCCTACCGGCGCGATCTTGGCGACGCCTGGGACGTCCCGAAGGTCTATTGGACCGCGATGTCTGCCTCTCGAATGGCTGCCGGCATTCGCGAACTTCGTGCATCAGGGGATCTGACGTCATTCGAAGGCATGGATCCCGACAACTTGCCGCCGTTCGCCGTGGCCGATGCGGATCTCACAACGGCGGTCGAAGGTGAGGGGTTCGTCGATCGAAAGATGGACGCGCTCCGTGCACATGCGACCCAGGTTGAGGTCGACGGCCCGTTCTTCGCTCTCTCCAACAATGTGGGAAACAAGGTGTGGGCGACCGAGTTCTACCGGATCGTCAAAGGAAAGACCGGACCCGTCGGCGAGTCCGGGTTCGAAGAAGACCTCTTCGCGGGGCTGTGAACCTGCGCTTCAGACAGGCCGCACTGACCCTCCTCGGGCTGTATGTCTGCCTGATCGCGACCATTTCGCACCGCCACGTCGCCGTGGTCGCCGGAGTCGACATCCCCTGGGCGCTGGTTCTCGGGTGCGTCGCGGCCTATTCGATTGCGCGAGCGGCGAGGAATTGGTCCCGGCAGGGAGACCTCTTCTTCTCCCTCGGTTGGGCGCTCGGATTGGCGATTCCGATGATTTCGCCCGGCGGCAGTTTCCTCATCGCCCAGGACTGGCTCGGGATCAGCTTTTTGTTGGGCGGGTTGATCGCGCTCGCCCTCGCGGTCTTCCGCCAGCCGCGCGACCTTTAGGCTCGACCTGTGATTCCGATTGCTGACAACACCGCCTTCCGCGAAGCGTTGAGTCGATTCGCGAGCGGGGTCACCGTTGTCACGACCATCCTTGACGACATCGACCATGCCATGACGGCAAGCGCCTTCACCTCGGTCTCGCTGGACCCTCCACTCGTACTCATCTGCTCGCACAAGACGAGCCGATTCCACGAAGCCGTGTTGCAGACCGGCTTCTGGGGAGTTTCGGTCCTTGCCGAAGAGGGCACCGAGGAGTCCGCCTGGTTTGCCAATCGAGGACGTCCTCTCGAAGACCAACTTGCCCACTTTGAGTTTGAGCGCGGTCAGTCCGGAGTGGCGTTGCTCACCAATTCGCTTGCCTGGCTCGAATGCACGACAACAGCGGTTCACGATGGCGGCGACCACGCGATCATCGTGGGTGCTGTGACAGGTTCGGGCGTGCGTGACGACATCGACGATCCCCTGCTCTACTACCGCTCGCATTACGGGACGATCATCCGTTCCGAAGAGAGCGAAAAGTCCATCCTGAAAGCCGAGGAATCATGACCCTCGTCTCTATCACCGAAGAGGGCGACGACAAACGGCGGTGGCTCCGCCGGTCATTGTTCGGGGGACTGGCCGTTCTGTTTGTGCTGTATGTCGCAGGCTTCCTGCTGACCGGCGCACGTATGCCCGCCAACGCGACCATTGCGGGCGTCGATGTCGGCGGTATGAGCCCGTCGGCCGCCAAGGTAGAGCTCGACAAGGCGCTCACGCCGAAGCTCGATGACGAGATTGTGTTCACAACCGTCGCGGGAAAGGCGGCAAAAAGTGCGTATCGGAGCTCGCTCGATCTCGGGTTCAAGCCCTCGTCGATCGGACTCTCGTTCGACCTCCAGCGGAGCATCGATGAGGCCGGCGGCAAGCGCAGCTTCAATCCGGTCAAGATGGTGGGACTGCTGTTCGGCGATCACGCATTCGCGCCGGTCGTCGATGCGGACAAGAGCCAGGCAAGGGACTTCGTCGATGGCCTGGGCGACCTCATCAATGTCGATGTCATCGAAGCCCAGATCACCTACAAGCACGCGAAGCCGATTGCACGCGAACCCGTCGCGGGCCTGATCGTCGACCAGGACAAGACAATTGAAGCGGCCAAGGCCGCCTATCTCGTGGCCACCAAGCCGGTGACCATACCGACTCTGGTCGTTGAGCCGGCCGTCGATTCGGCCGGACTTGCCAAGGCCATGACCGAAATCGGCAGACCCGCCGTCAGCGGGCCGATCACGCTTCATGTCGGCAAAAAAGACGTTCCGCTCGCGCCGAGCGCATTTGCTCCCGCGTTGGTCATTGCGGTGAAGGACGGTGCGCTTGCCCCTTACATCGACCCGAAGAAGCTCGAAAAGCCACTGACCGATTCGACTACCGGGATCGGCTCCAAAGCCGTCGACGCCTCATACAAGATCGAGGGCAACAAGGCCACCGTCATCCCGAGCAAGGTCGGGCTCGGTTTGCAGCCCAAGGAGATGGCGACTCAACTCATTCCGGTGCTGTCCAAGACCGGTGGCGAGCGATCGCTCGAGATCAAGGCCAAGGCGGTCGAACCCGATTTCACCACCGATGAGGCCAACAAGCTGGGCATCAAGACCAGGATCAGTTCGTTCACCACCTACTACCCGCCGGCGGCCTACCGTGACACCAATCAGTCACGCGCAGCGCAACTCATCGACGGCACGATCATCAAGCCGGGCCAGACGTTCAGCTTCAACAACACCGTTGGCGAACGCACCAAGGCCAACGGTTTCGTCATCGGCACCGTCATCAACGGGGGCGTGTTCCGTGAAGAGCAGGGCGGCGGCGTTTCACAGGTCGTGACCACGACATACAACGCGGCGTTCTTCGGCGGTCTGACTGACATCGAGCACCACCCGCACGACCTTTACATCAGTCGATACCCGGTAGGGCGCGAAGCCACTGTCTATTGGGGAAGCCTCGACCTGAGGTTCCGCAATGACACGAAGTACGGCGTCCTCATCCGCGCCAACGTCGTCAAGAGCGCGGGACGGCCGCAGGGCGCGACAACAGTCTCGATGTTCAGCACGAAGGTCTGGGACATAAAGGCCGGCCTCTCGGCCAAGAGCCACATCCGGGAACCCGCGGTGCGCTATGACCCGACGGACCGATGTGTCCCGCAAGCACCGTCCATCGGATTCGACGTCGACGTCTACCGATACTTCTATCGCGGTGGCGTCAAGGTGAAGACCGAGACAGACACCGCCCACTATCGGGCGACTGACGACGTGCGTTGTCGAGAGAACCCGAAGAAGAACTGAGCCCTGCGTGACGTCACGCCGTCTGGCGGTCCCTTCCGAGCGCGAATCCGAGGGCGATGAGCCAAATCCCCAGTAGCCCGCCTCCCAGAACGTTGTTCCAGTCTCCGCCGGGTGCGGCGAAGCCCGAGTTGCCGTAGATCGTCGCCGTCTCGGCCAACTGCTCAATGGCGAACACCACGCTGAGCAAGCCCAGCCACCGGGGAAGTAGTCCCTCGCGCAGTGCGACGAGCGCCACCGCACCCGCCATGACCACATCGGTTGTGGTCAGCATGGGGCCGAAGTATGAGCCCACATCCAGCAGCGAGCGCGCTGTCTTGGGATCGATGGTGTCCGCGTGGAGCGACGTGCCCAGAAGGAACCATATCGAGATCATCGACTGAGCGGCGAAGGCGCCGGCCGCTGCGAGGAACGCGTAGCCATAGATGTCGGGTAAGGCGCGTCGAGCCCATGCGATCAGGACAAGGAATGGGATCATGGCGAGGGCAAAGCACACCGCCGCCACGGGAATGTCGTCCTGGTTCAATTGCAACCATGCGACCGTTTTCGCTGGTGAAGCCTCGACGGGCACGGGGGTTCCGAGGAATGCCAGCCCCGTGATGAACAAGGCGTTGAAACCGATAGCCGAGAGAAGGGGAACCTTTGAATCGCTCATGGGAGAACTCCTCAGAAATGGGTGAACCGAAAGTCCCACGTGGCCGACGGGCCAGTCAAGGTTTGGCAGCGATAGCCGCAACGGCCTTGATCGCCGGTTGCGGGGGTTCGTCCGTGCCGGCCTACGATGCGTCCGAGGACGGGTCCGACTACTCGTTCAAGCTGGGCCATCGAAACTTCACGAACAACACACTTGATCAATTCCGCGCGGAACATAAGCTCGACGACGGTCGCAAGGTGGCGCTCTACGTCCGCAAGGGAACCGGGATGTTCGAGCAGCACTACAGCCCGACGAGGAAGGCCTGGAGCAAACCGCACCTGATCTACAAGACCAAGACCGATCCGTGCCAGACGGTCACGCTCAAGGCCGATGGCGAGACCGTCGCGGCGATC
>JBDSQP010000329.1:0-1880 GCA_039929755.1 Aeromicrobium sp.
CGTGATGACGACGGTGGCTTCCTGTGGCCCGGATTCGGCGAAAACAGCCGCGTGCTCAAGTACGTCGTGGACCGCCTCGAAGGAAATGTCGAAGCAGTCGAAACGCCCATCGGCTACGTTCCTGCTCCCGGCGCGCTCGATGTCGACGGTCTCGATCTGACCGCCGAACAGCTCGCCAAGGCCGTCTCGGTCGACACTGAAGAGTGGAAGTCCGAGATCCCGCAGATCAACGAATGGTTCGAGAAGTTCGGCGACAAGTTGCCGGCCGTTCTCTGGACCGAGCTCGATGGATTGAAGCACCGCCTCGAGGCATAGCCGCCCCAAACAAGAAAGCGCCCGGATCTTCGGATTCGGGCGCTTTTTCGTGCCCTTGACCGGCCATGACGGGCAGGTCTAACGTGCGCAGAAGGCCGACGAAAGAAGTTTTCGCCATGGGATTCCTGCGGCAGCGAACCGCCAATACCTCCGGCGAGCGTATGACGGCACTGGTCGTCGAGGCGGACGCCCCGCTGGACAACACCCTCATGGTCGGCAAGCATTTCCTCGGCACAGTGCGTATCGCGATCGAGAACGCGACCCCTCCGATCTACACGGCCAGATCCTTCAAACTCGATCGCAGCCATTGGCTCGTCCGCGGTACGAGTGTCCCGATAACGATCGACCCGGCGCAGCCGCAGGACTTCGAGCTGAATTGGGAGGAGATCCCGGGCATCGAGCAACTGGTGGACGCCCGCGATCCGGCCCTGTGCGATCCGATGGGAACCCAAAGGAAGATCGCGGAGGTCGTCGAACGGCTCACGAGAACGGTCAACGTCGACAACCTGCCCCCGGAGCTTCGCGAAGCCCTGGACCACATGAAGAACCAGGACAGCTCACCAGCCGACCATTTTGCCGAGGCGCTGGACAAGGCGAGACACGAGCCGGCACCAACCGGAATGGTTCGGGCAGTAGTCATCATTGCGACGACGACGATGACCGTCGTGCAGGACGGCGGAGGGGGCGACGGAGACGTCGGCCACCGGCACAGATCCTCCAACGGCAAACACGATGCGGTGCTCTCTGTCCACATTCCCGATAGGGAGCCCTATGCGGTCTTCGTCCCCAATCTCAATCGGCCGCGCAACAGGGCCGATGTGATGGGCGCGGGTTTGCCGGCGCTCGTCTCCACGAGCGATCCCTGTGCGGTCGAAGTGCTCTGGGACGAACTGCCCTCCCTCAAGGAGCAGATCAACGACCGGTTGTCCGAGGCTTCGAATCGGATGCAATCAGCCGAGGCGGCGATCCGCGAGGCGACCGCGAAAGCTCAGCAGAATCCGCCTTCGTACGCGGCTCCCGCTGCCGGAGCGCCGCAAGTTTCCGCCGAGATGAGGGAAATGATGATCAACAGTGCCAAGATCGCGCTCGCATCGATCCGTGACCCGACCCAGCGCAAGATGATGATCGATCAATATCGCCTGGCGGGGATCACGATCGACGAGCACGGGAACGTCGAGCCCTAGCCGCGCGTGTTCAGTCCTCGGCGAGCACCACTACCCGATCGCTTGCCTGGACCTGGAAGATCTCCGACTTACCGGGGTTGACCCGCACACCGAAACCGGCCTCCACGTTGTGGGCCAGGGAAGCAACCCGGTAGCCGATTGCCGTCTCCCCATGGCGGAGCGCGGCGGCAACCACGGTCGCGAAGTTAACCTCATTGCCCGGCGTTACGTAGTGGCCGGCCGGACGCAAATAGATCTCGGAGCCGTCGGCGTCCAAAAGGTCGCCGAAGATGTGCTCGAGCCGGGCGTCCTCGGACAATTGCGACAACATCAGGCTCAGGATTTCGTCCGACACGATGACATCGTCGACCTGCGCGACCTGCGCAAGGGCGCGGTTGCGGT
>JBDSQP010000330.1:0-4917 GCA_039929755.1 Aeromicrobium sp.
AAGCGTGTCGAGTCGCTCACTCAACTCGTCGATGAGCAGATGTTCGACTTCCCGGACCCGTTCTTCCTTCGGCGCCGTGGCTTCGGGGATCGGCGCGGTCAACTGATCCTCTGCGGACACAGGCTCGGGCTGGGCAGTCGGCGGAGGAATCGGAGCGTTCTCGATCGCCATAAATTGACGGTAGTGCTGTCCGACCCGCTTTGCCCGGGAAACAGGGAAATTTGTCGGGTCGAGCAGGAGCCTTTTGGGGCGCTTGCGAGGACCGCCCGGGGAGAGATTCACTGGCCCGGGGAGAATGCGGGGGTGCGCCTCATCGACCTGCTGCCCAAAGGCACCGCCGACGACGAGGACGCGGTCTACGACGCCATCCTTCGATGGGTGGAAGGCCGCGGCCTGACCCTCTACCCGGCGCAGGAGGAAGCCCTGCTCGAGTGTGTGTCGGGATCGAACGTCGTCCTGGCCACGCCGACCGGCTCCGGCAAGAGCCTTGTGGCGACGGGCGCGATGGCCGCGGCCCTTTCGCGCGGAGAATGCAGTGTCTACACAGCACCGATCAAGGCGCTCGTGAGCGAAAAGTTCTTCGAACTCTGTGAAATCTTCGGCGCGGACAACGTTGGGATGGTCACCGGCGACGCTGCCGTCAACGCCAATGCCCCGATCATTGCCGCAACGGCCGAAATTCTCGCCAACATGGCGTTGCGCGAAGGGGCCGACGCCGACATCGGGCTCGTCGTCATGGACGAGTTCCATTTCTATGCTGACCCGGATCGCGGGTGGGCATGGCAGGTTCCGCTGATCGAGTTGCCGAAGGCGCAGTTCCTGTTGATGTCGGCGACGCTGGGCGACACGAAACGGCTCGAGGATGACCTGAGACGTCGTACGGGCCGGTCCACGGCGCTCGTTGCGTCAGCCGATCGACCGGTGCCGTTGATGACCGAGTATGTGAGCACTCCGGTGCAAGAGACGCTCGAGCAACTGCTCTCTACTCATCAGGCTCCGGTCTACGTTGTCCACTTCACTCAGCTCGCCGCGCTCGAACGCGCCCAGGCACTCACCAGCGTCAAGGTCGCCACCCGCGAAGAGCGAGACGTCATCGCGGAACACCTCGGCGACTTCCGGTTCTCATCGGCATTCGGCAAAACGCTTTCGAGGCTCGTGCGTTCTGGGATCGGTGTGCACCATGCAGGCATGCTGCCGCGCTATCGCCGTCTTGTCGAGACGCTGACCCAGGCAGGCCTGCTCAAGGTTGTTTGCGGCACGGACACCCTGGGCGTCGGGATCAACGTGCCGATCCGGACAGTGTTGTTCAGTGGCCTGTCGAAGTACGACGGCAAGAAGCAGCGGCAACTCCAAGTACGCGAGTTCCAGCAGATCGCCGGCCGGGCCGGACGCGCCGGGTTCGACACGATCGGTCACGTCATCGTTGAAGCGCCCGAGCACGAGATCGAGAATGCCCGTCTGGTTCGCAAAGCCGGGGACGACGTCAAGAAGCAACGCAAGATCAATCGCAAGAAGGCGCCCGAAGGGTTTGTTTCGTGGGGTCAAGGCACCTTTGATCGACTCACTACCGGCACACCTGAGCCCCTCGTGTCGCGTATGAAGGTCAGCCACGCGATGGTTCTCGACGTCATCTCTCGACCAGGCGATGCGATGGCATCCCTCGAACACTTGCTCCGTGAGAGCGACGAGACCGTCGAGGTTCAGGATGCACTTTTGCAGGAGGTGCTCGACATCGTCGAGGCGCTGCTGGCCGGTGACGTCGTCGAACGGGTTGATCCGCCGGACGCAGAGGGCCGCTCCCTAAGGCTCACCATCGACCTGCAGGCGAACTTCGCCCTCAACCAACCCCTCTCGCCGTTTGCTGTCGCCGCATTCGACCTGCTCGATCGTGAAGAACCGACATACGCGCTCGATGTCGTCTCGGTCGTCGAAGCAACCCTCGAGGATCCGCGCCCGATCATTCGTGCGCAACAGCATCGCGCCAGGGGAGAGGCGATCGGCGAGATGAAGATGGACGGGATCGAGTATGACGAGCGGATGGAGTTGCTCGACGAAGTCACACATCCACAGCCCCTTCGCGAACTGCTCGAGGTCGCCTATGAGAGCTACCGCAAGGGTCATCCGTGGGTCGCAGACTACGAGCTTCGGCCGAAGTCGGTCGTGCGCGAAATGTGGGAACGCGCGATGACGTTCTCGGAGTTGATCGGCGATTACCAACTCGCGAGATCCGAAGGCATGGTTCTGCGTTACTTATCCGACGTCTACAAGACCCTCGGCCGCACGGTGCCGGCAACGGCGCGCAATGAAGAGCTCATAGACCTCACGGAGTGGCTCGGAGAGCTCGTACGCCAAACCGACTCGAGCCTTCTCGACGAATGGGAGCAACTGATCTCCCCGGATGTTGACCTCGACGAGGTACGACCGAAGGCCGATGCGAGTGCGCCGCCACGTCCGGTCACCGGCAACGTCCGAGCGTTCCGGGTTCTGGTTCGCAACGCGATGTTCCGCCGCGTCGAATTGGCGGCGTTCGGCCGCTGGAGCGAGCTTGGCTCGCTTGACTCCGAGCACGGCTGGGATGCCGAGGCATGGATGGATGTCATGGCCGCATATCGCGAGGAGTACGACGATCTCGGCACAGGCCCGGGTTCACGTGGACCTGAGCTGTTCATGGTTGAAGAAGGTTCGAAGACGTGGAATGTCCGTCAAACATTCGATGATCCCAACGGTGATCGCGACTGGGGCATCAGCGCTGAGGTTGACCTCGAGGCCTCCGACGTGGCGGGCGAAGCCGTCGTACGTGTGACGGCCGTCGGTCCGGCCTGACGCTCGTCACATGACGGGGGACCTTGGTCCCCGAAAGCGAGGACGGGAGCCCATACCCCCTGATGTGGAAATTGCCGATGGTGGAGATATAGAGATCCCCAGGAGGAGTCATGAAAGCCACCAGCAAACCCGTCGTCGTCGGTATCGGCGACAAGCAGCCCACTGCACTTCGCTTCGCTCTGATCGAGGCGCGCAGGACGGGAGCCGGGCTGCGGGTAGTCCATTCGGCCGGCTTCGTGGCCGAGGCCCCTGGGTTCTATGTCGGCGCAGGGATCGTCGAGGACTTCCGTGAAGCAGGGCAGAAAGTGCTTGACGACGCCAAGCACTTCATCGACCAGGAGGTTTCGTCTGTTCCCGTGACCTACGTACTCACAACCACCACCCCGACTCTGGCGCTGGAGGCCGAGGCGGGCGACGCGAGCACTCTCGTCATCGGGGCCGACGACGTTGCGTGGCCAGACCGCCTGCTGGGCGGAGCCATCGCGTCTCATATGTCGACTCACGCGAGATGCCCGGTGGTGGTCGTTCCAGAGCGCACATACCCCACGCCTTTGAGCGGCGGGGTGGTTATCGCCCTGGACGGCGACACCTCCGCATCTGGCCCTCTGCGATTCGCGTTCGAGCACGCAAGCGCCGGGGACAATTTGCTCCACGTGTTGCATGCGATGCCGCCGGGGACAGTAAGGAAGGACGCAGAGGCCTTCCGTGCCAACGTGGCAGAGGTATTGGCCGGCTGGACGGACTCCTTTCCTGACGTTCGTGTGCTCCTCAACTTTCCAATCGACGACGCCGATGAAGCCTGCGTGCGAGCTACGGAGCACGCCGAGTTGGTCGTCGTCGGGCGCCCGCGCCCACACTCGATGCCATTTGCTCTGGCACGCCCGTTGGCCACTCGGGTTATCAAGCGGGCGCATTGTCCGGTGGCGGTCGTGCCCGCCGACTTTGGTGGAGCATGACATGAGCTCGCTTGCTCCAAGCCGAACGTTGGTCGTCGCCGCAGCCAGTCGGCACGCCGGCACCGACGAGATCGCCGATCGCCTCGCGTGGGTCTTGGAGAACGATCTTCGACCTGGCTGGCGAGTCCTGCGGCGCGATGTCTTGGATCTGCAAGCCCTCGATGACGCGGATGCCGTGGTGCTCGGAAGTGCAATCTATTTCGGATACTGGCTGAAGCCTGCGGCGCGCGCCCTCGCGTACCTCAATGACGCGGCGAATGTGGATCTGTGGATGTTCAGCTCGGGGCCCGTCTCCGAGCATGAGAGCGAAAACGGCCAGGCCATCGCCGCCAACTCCCTAGTCGGTTCGAGGCTGGCCATCGAGCACAAGGTCTTCGGCGGTCGCCTCGACACTTCGCGTCTTACGTTGCTTGAGCGGACCGCGTTGAGAGCAGTGCGTGCCAAACCCGGGGACTACCGCGATTGGGACGAGATCGACACGTGGGGTCACCGGATCGCCGACAAACTCAAACTCGTGGCCGTCTGAGTCTGGGAAGACGAGACCACCGCGAACCGAATCACGAATGCCGCCGACCCAGCAGGGCAATGGTGAGTCGAGTGCATTCAGGTTCCAATGAAGAAGAATTCGAGACGCCGTCGCTGTTGGACCTCTGTCCCCTGCGAGCGATTGGACCGGCTGACCCTCGATTCCCATTACCCCCGGTGGCAATCTCCGGACAAGAAGATCCATCCGGGTACATGCTGGGAAAATGGAGCGTTTTAGAGTGAAGCATTCGAGCGCGGCGTGGCTGCTCGCCACCGCTGTAATCGCGTCTGCCTGCGGGTCGAACGGCGGCAACGCCGGTTCGACCGAGAAGGCGAAACCGACGAAGCTCGACCGAGTCGTCAAGGTCGATGGGAACCGCGGGCTGTACCTTCGGTGCACCGGGTCGGGTTCGCCGACGGTCTTCATGGAAGGTGGCGACGAGGACACCAGCGACTCCTACGGCTTCGCCGAGGCGCCGGTCGCCAAGGTGACCCGCACCTGTGTCTACGACCGGGCCAACCTCGGTCGCAGCGACCCACGCGAAGGGCCTTTGGGTCTCGACGAGTACGTCGGTGACGTCGAAACCCTGCTCAAGAACGCGAAGATCCCCGG
>JBDSQP010000331.1:0-2101 GCA_039929755.1 Aeromicrobium sp.
CCCTGGCCCCCGACGTCACGCGACTCGTCGATGCCGGACTCGTCGCCAAGGATTGGGATCAGGGCACCAACAAGGGCATCGTGTCGACTTCGGTCGTGGCGATCGTCGTCCGCAAGGACAACCCCAAGCACATCGAGAGCTTCGCGGACCTGGCCAAGCCCGGTGTCGGCATCGTGACGCCCAACCCCGGATCCTCTGGCTCAGCACGCTGGAACATCCTCGCCGCCTACCAGTCGGTCATCGCCAACGGCGGATCCGAAGCAGACGCACAGGCATACCTGAAGAAGGTCCTCGCCAACGTCAAGGCGCTGCCCGGCAGCGGCCGCGACGCCACGACGGCATTCCAGGGCGGGACCGGCGACGTTCTCCTCTCCTATGAGAATGAAGCCATCTTTGCCCGCGCGAGCGGCGAAGACGTCGACTATGTCGTGCCGAAGCAGAACCTGCTGATCGAAAACCCGGGTGCTGTCACGGTCAAGGCGAATGCCAAGGCCAAGGGCTACCTCGACTACGTATTGAGCGCTGCCGGCCAGGAAAAGTACGCCAGCGTCGGCTTCCGTCCAGTCACCTCGGTTACCGGCGTCAAGGTCGGATCGGTCAAGGGCGCCAATGACCCTGCAAACCCGTTCCCGAAGATCGATACCCTGTTCACGATCGACAAGGACTTCGGTGGCTGGGAAGCGGTCAACAAGAAGTTCTTCGACGAAAAGACAGGCATCTTCACGAAGTTGCTCGCGGCCTCCGGTAAGGGTTAATGACCACATCGACGATCACAGTGCCTGGGGCGACGCGCAGGCGTCGCCCCAGGGCTGCGACATCCCTGACGCGGTCCTCCGGCCTGGGCCTGGGGATCGCGCTTACGTGGTTCAGCCTGCTCGTCCTCATACCGTTGTGCCTGATCATCGTTCAGGCATCCAAGGGAGGGTGGGGCATCTACGCCGAAACCCTGAGCAATCCTGAGACCGCAGCCGCACTCAAACTCACCGTCGGCCAAGCACTCTTGGTCACCCTCGTCAACGTCGTCTTCGGCACGCTCATAGCCTGGGTCCTTGTACGCGATGAGTTCTGGGGCAAACGTGCCCTCGAGGTGATCATCGACATCCCGTTCGCGTTGCCGACCATCGTCGCCGGACTCGTCCTGCTCAGCCTGTACGGCCCTCAGAGTCCGCTGGGTCTGCATCTGGCGAACACAGAATGGTCAGTGTTCCTCGCCCTGTTGTTCGTGACTCTCCCCTTCGTCGTACGTACGGTCCAGCCAGTCCTGATGGAACTCGAGGCCGATGTCGAGGAAGCCGCCGCATCGCTGGGCGCCAGCCGGTACACGACGTTTCGACGCATCACTTTGCCAAGCCTCGCGCCGGCGATCACCGCCGGCGCCGCATTGTCCTTCGCCCGCGGCATCAGCGAATACGGTTCGCTGGTACTCCTGTCAGGCAACCTTCCACTCAAGACCGAGGTGGTGTCGGTCCGCATCCTGACCTACATCGAGAACGGCAACGAGGCCGCCGCTGCCGCAGTCGCCTCGCTGCTCCTGCTCGTCGCACTCATCGCGATTGTCATTCTCGACGTCGTCTCCCGGGCGGTGGCACGCCGTGGCTAGCCGCGCAACGCAACCCAAAACAGCAGGCACATACTTACGCCGCGGCATCGTCATCACCTACTTGTTCTTCCTTGTGGCGTGGCCCGTCGCCCTCGTCGTGCAACACACCTTCAAAGGTGGCTTTACCAACCTGCATACGGCCCTCAGCGACCCGATCGTCACACACGCGCTTCAACTGACCGTCTACGTTGCCCTGTGGGCGGTTGCCATCAACACGGTCTTCGGCGTGGGCATCTCGCTGCTCCTGGTCCGCTACACATTTCCCGGTCGGCGTGTCCTTTCTGCCTTGATCGACTTGCCGTTGTCGGTCTCCCCTGTCGTCGTCGGTCTCGCCCTGCTGCTCGCATACGGGAGTACCAACGGCTTCTTCGGGTCGGCCCTTTCGGGGGCCGGTTTCCAAATCATCTTCGCGACGCCCGGAATCATCATGGCTACCGCGTTCGTGAGTCTTCCTCTCGTCATCCGGGAGATCGTGCCGGTGCTCCAGGAAATCGGGACTGA
>JBDSQP010000332.1:0-1814 GCA_039929755.1 Aeromicrobium sp.
AGACCGTGCTCGCGGCCGACACCATCGGCGCCCCGCTCGGCCGTGACGCCACTCTCGTGCAGTTCTCGAGCGCGTTCTGCGCCCCGTGCCGCGCGACCCGGGTGCTGCTCACCGACATCGCCGGCAAGGTCGACGGAGTCGTGACCGTCGACATCGATGCCGAGTCGCACCTCGAGCTGGTCCGCCGACTCAACATCATGCGTACGCCTACCGTCCTGGTGCTGGACAAGAACGGCACTGTCGTCCAGCGCGCTTCTGGCCTTCCGCGAAAGGAAAATGTCTTCGCGGCGCTCGGCGAGGCAATCACCTAGGCGGGTGGATTCTCCGCCCAGTAGGCACGAACGAAGTCGGTGATCTGAGACGCAATTTCTGGCCGGCATACGAGCAAATCGGGCAGCAGCACGTTGTCCTGGTTGTATCGAAGCTCGGCGCCATCGGCCCTGCTCGTATGAAGCCCCGCGGACCTCGCAACGGCGACGGGGGCAGCCGAATCCCATTCGTACTGCCCGCCGGCGTGTACGTAGGCGTCGGTGACGTCCCGAACGACCGAGATGACCTTGGCGCCGGCGGAGCCCATCGGAACGAGCTCGGCGTCGATGGCGTCCGCGAGTGCGGCCACGAACTCCGGCGGCCGGGTCCGGCTCACGGCGATACGGAGTCGTTCGCTGGTGCGCGGCGGGACGACGAGCGGCTCGCCTGTGCTGAACGTCATTCCCAACCCGGGCTGCGCGACGGCACCGGCGGTCAGGTCGCCGTCCTGCCACAAGGCAACATGAATTGCCCAGTCGTCGCGCGGTGGTTCGGAGAACTCACGCGTGCCGTCGACGGGGTCGATGATCCACACGCGGTTCGAGGTGAGTCGGCTCTTGTCGTCCCTGGCTTCCTCGCTCAGCACAGCGTCATTGGGGCGGTATTCGCGGAGGACCTGCGCGAGGAATTCCTGTGAGGCAAGGTCGCCCGCGTCCTTGAGCTCCTTGCCTTCCAGCCCCGAGAGTCGGACTTGTTCGAGCACGTCTCCGGCTGCTGAGGCCGCCCAGGCGGCAAAACGATGGTCGTTCTGAAGTGTTTCGGGCAAAGGCATATTCACGGGACACACTCTCTCATGGGACGATTGAGGGGGCGATGAGTGATGCAGCACCGGCAAATCGTGTTCTGAAGGTGAGTAGTTTTCGTTGCAAACAGGGACTCGACGCCACAATGTGAGACAACTGACCATAATGTGAGACATCGAGATGAAAGTTTGCCGCGGTGTCCCTACTCTTTAAACATGTTCCACACGACACTGTTGACGCGACGCCGGGCGGTAGACAACTGCCTGACGCGTTCCGCGTTGTGTCGAATGCGCTGATCAATCACGGCCCCGCCCGTTAATACGGGCACGTCCAATTCCTGACTTCAGCGCTGGAGCAATCTCATGTCTCAACCCACCCAAGTGGACCCACGCGGCCTGCGTTTCGGCGCGGCCATCACGTCCGTCGTCCTCGCAACTTCGCTGGTTCTGCCGATCCGGGTTGCAGTGATCTTGCTAGGCCTGCAGGCGGTCATCTTTGCGGCCGGAGCCTTCGGCAGTTTGCAACGGGCGCCCTACGGCCTGCTGTTTGCCAAGGTCGTCCGCCCGCGGATCGGCGCCCCGCAAGAAACCGAAGATTCGCGCCCGCCGCGTTTCGCTCAGCTTGTCGGCCTGATCTTCTTGGCCATCGCGTTGCTCGGTTTCCTCAGCGGAGCCACTGTCGTGGGTTACGTCGCGACAGCCTTCGCGCTCATTGCAGCACTGCTCAATGCATCCGTCGGCTTCTGCCTCGGCTGCGAAATGT
>JBDSQP010000333.1:0-3850 GCA_039929755.1 Aeromicrobium sp.
GCAAGAAATTGCCCACATGACGACCTGCAACTGAAAAAGGCGCCAGGGCAAATACAAAGTCAGATGTTGCTCGCACTCATCGGGATCGTCGTCGCGAACCGTCCAGTCGAGTGCCCGATGAGCCATCGTGCCTCCAACGACCGCAAGTACCGCCCAGCTGATCAGGATGCAGATGATCGACAGAATCACGTTGGCTCTGGTCACTTCGGGACCCGACGCCTCGTCGGGAAATGGCAGCACATAGAGGTACTCGGCGAGCAGGATCATCGACCCCACGAAGTTCGCCAGCCAGATGTCGGCGATCACATGGTGGGGACGCACGCCCTTGACTCTCGAATGCATGCTCCGATACTAGAACTCCCGGCGCACTTCCTGAGCCGATTTGTCGGGCCTCCAGCCGCGCCACGCAGGGTGGCGAAGCCTGCCGGTAGAGGTCCACTCGACGAATACGACCTCACCCACCAACTTCGGGCTGACCCAGTTGGCATCGTTCGAATCCGGTTTCGGGACATCGTCAAAGGGGCTCGTCTTCCGGGCCAGCTTCTCCAGTCGCGACTTCAGTTCGGTCAATTCTTTGTCCCCGAAACCGGTGCCGACTCGCCCGACATAGTGGAGGGCGCCGTCCTCATCGGGTATGCCCATCAGCAGTGAGCCGACTCCCGACGAACGCTGACCCTTGCCGGGCCGCCAACCGCCGATGACAACCTCTTGCATACGGCTGTGCTTGACCTTGATCCACGCCCGGGACCGCCGACCGACGGCATACGTGCTGTCGACCTTCTTGGCGACGATGCCCTCCAGGCCCAGATCGCTGCTGCTCCTGACTGCGGCCTCGAAGCCACCGTCGAACGCCGGTGGCACCTGGACCTTGCCTCGCTTGCGGTCCGCGATGGCCGACATCAAAGCCTTTCGCCTGACGTCGTAGGGCTCCTTTCGTTGCGAAGTTCCGTCAAGTTCCAGCACATCGAACAACATCAGATGGACGGGTATGTCTTTGACCGCTTGCTCGACATCGCTCTTCTTGGTGAGCCCCATTCGATGTTGGAGCAGGCCGAAGTCGGGGCGTGAGTTCTTGTCCAAGGCCACGATCTCGCCGTCGAGGATTGCCGACTCGGCCTTGACTGCGCCTTGGATCTCTTCGACCAGATCCGGGTAGGTCGCCGTCATGTCGTTGCCGTTACGGCTCACCAGCCGTACGTCGGCGCCGTCAACGTGGACGACCGCTCGGATCCCATCCCATTTCATTTCATAGGCCCAGTCGTCGCCGGTATCGAGGTCGATTTTGGTGCCCGCCGTGGCCATCATCGGCGCGACAGTTTTGACCGGTCGCTTCTTGCGGAGCGTCGGCTCGGCTTTCTCGGTGGGTTTGGCTCCGTCCATGAGGTGGATGAGCCAATGAGCGTCCGCCTTGCCTTCGCCTCCCGTATGGATGAGGGCGTACTTGCGTGGCCCATCGAGACCCCCGTCGAGCCGTCCATGAAGCGTCGCGATGACCTCTTTGCCTTCGCGCCACTTCTCCGCGTCGTACGTGCCCGAGTCCCAGATCGAGACCGTGCCGGCACCGTACTCGCCCTTCGGGATCGTCCCCTCGAACGAGCCGTATTCGAGCGGGTGATCCTCGACCTTCACGGCGAGCCGGTTCTGTTTCGGATCGGTGGGCACGCCCTTGGGCAACGCCCACGAGACCAGGACGCCATCGCGCTCCAGCCGAAAGTCGTAGTGCAGCCGGCGGGCATGATGCTCCTGAATGACGAAGGACCGGCCCTCCCCAGTCTCCGGCGCATCCGCGGGCACGGGCTCGGAGGTCTTTGCGGGGTCGCGCATGCCGCGGTACTTCTCTAGACGATCGAGCGACAGACGATCCGACGACGCGATCCCCTCAGGATCAACGGAACCGCCCGCCGAATCGAGCAAGACTGCCAGCGGATCCTTGCGCCGTTTCATCCGGGCGAGGACCTGATCGAGGTCGAGGTGCTCGAGGTCCTTGGCGTCGAGTTCCTTCCATTCACGTGGGACCGCGACAAACGGTCGGGTTCGGCCACGCAACGAGTAGGGGACGACGGTCGTTTTCGAAGCGCTGTTCTGACTCCAGTCGACAAAGACCTTGCCCCCACGACGCGCCTTCTTCATGTCGCTGACCACCAAATCGGAATGATCCGCCTCAAGAGCACGCGCCAGCTCGTGGGCGACATCGCTGACCTCCTGCGAGGTCTGCTCGCCGTCGAGAGCGGCATACAGGTGGATGCCTTTGCTCCCACTTGTGACGGGCATCGGATCAAGGCCCATCCCTTTCAGAATGGCCCGTGCGAGTTTGGCGACCTCAACGCATTCGGGCAGCCCGGCACCTTCGCCGGGATCGAGGTCGAGGACCAGGCGATCGGGATTGAGCTTCTTGCCGCCCCGGCCGAACTTCCACTGGGGCACATGGAATTCAAGGGCCGCGAGCTGGGCGAACCAGGTCAGCGTCGCGAGGTCGTTGATGAGCGGATAATCGTTGGTGTGATCGGAATGCTCGATCGCGTGGTGCTTGATCCATAACGGTGCGTTCTCGTCGAGATCCTTGTTGAAGAACGCCTTGCCCGGCTCCTCATCTGTCCCGGCGCCATTGACCCATCGCTTCCGGGTCGCCGGACGGTCCGCGGCATGAGGTATGAGAAACGGGGCGATCTCGGCGTAGTAGTGGAGCACCTCGCCCTTGGTCGTCCCGGTCTCGGGATACAGCACCTTGTCCAGGTTGGTCAGCATGATCCGATGACCCTCAACACTGACGGTCAGTTTTTTCGAATTGGGCTCGCTCGATGCCATGCCATACAAGTTCCCCTGCTTGGCGGATCCACGCAAGCGGTGTCTACTTAACGCATGAGGTCAATCTGGAAAGGTGCCATCACGTTCGGGCTGGTCAACGTGCCCGTCAAGGTCTACAGCGCGACTGAGGACCATGACATCACACTCCACCAGGTCCACGACAAGGACGGCGGGCGCATTCGCTATCAACGACGCTGTGAAGTGTGCAGCAAGGTTGTCGACTACGAAAACATCGACAAGGCGTACCAAGAGGGCGACAAAACCGTCATCCTCACGGACGAAGATCTGAAGTCCTTGCCTGTCGAAAAGAGTCGAGAGATCGATGTCGTCGAGTTCGTCCCCAACGACCAGATCGATCCGATGCGGTTCGAAAAGAGCTACTACCTCGAACCCGACTCGACCTCCATCAAGGCGTATGTCCTGCTCCGACGCACGCTTGAAGAGACCGACCGCACGGCCATCGTGCAGTTCGCGTTGAGGCAGAAGACTCGCCTCGGAGCGCTACGTGCAAAGGGTGATGTGCTGACCATCCAGAGCCTGCTCTGGGATGACGAACTGCGCGAAGCCAACTTCGAGAAGCTCGACGAGTCGCCCAAGATCACGGCCAAGGAGCTCGCGATGTCGGCGTCCCTCGTCGACTCGCTGTCCGACGACTTCGAGCCCGAACGATTCACCGACGACTATCAGGAACAGTTGCGCCAGCTCATCGAGGCCAAGCTGGAGAAGGGCGATGCGGTCGACACTGACGCGACGTTCGGTGAGACAGAGGAGGAGGGAGAAGGCGGCGAGGTCATCGACCTGATGGAAGCCCTTCGCAAGAGCGTCGAGAAGAACAAGAAGGCTGCCGCCGACAAGGCTCCGGCCAAACCAAAGACCACACGCGCTGCGAAAAAGGCCTGAGCTCAGCCTCGACCGTTCAGCTCTCGCCAATCAACTTTCGCCAATCAACTTTCGAACTGCTTTCGCTTGTGATCGCCAAAGGGGTCGTCGCGTTCGCGGACTGCCTCACGGAAACCGACAGTCGCCGCTCGCATCTGGAACGCAT
>JBDSQP010000334.1:0-3595 GCA_039929755.1 Aeromicrobium sp.
TCGGACAGGGCAACTTCGCGCCTTGCTGTGCGAAGCGGCTTCGATTCCCACGAACCCAGGTGTGTGAGGTAGTTGGGACCGCCGGCCTTGCCGGTCGTCCCAACAGAGGATCGTTTCCAGCCGCCGAATGGTTGCCTTTGGACGATCGCTCCGGTGATGCCACGATTGACATACAGGTTGCCTGCTTCGACCGTATCGATCCACGTGTTGACTTCGTCAGGGTCTAGGGAATGCAAGCCGGCAGTGAGTCCGTACGCGGTGGCATTCTGGAATGAAATCGCTTCGTCCAGGTTGCGGGCATGCATGATTCCGAGGACGGGTCCGAAGTATTCGGTGGTGTGGAATTGGCTGCCGGACACGACTCCGGTGCGGACGCCCGGTGACCAGAGGCGGCCACTTTCGTCGAGCTTCTTGGGTTCGATGAGCCATTCTTCGCCGGCACCGAGAATCGTCAGCGCCTCGGCTAGCTTGCCCTGAGCGGGCTCGATGATGGGGCCCATGAAGACGGTCGGGTCTTCGGGGTATCCGACGCGTTGTGACGTGATGGCGTCGACAAGTTGACGATGGAATCGATCGGAATGCGCGACTGAGCCGACCAGGATGACCAGGCTCGCCGCCGAGCACTTCTGGCCCGCGTGGCCGAAGGCACTGGTCGCGATATCGGCAGCCGCATGGTCGAAGTCGGCACTTGGCGTGACAACGATTGCGTTCTTGCCGCTGGTTTCGGCGAGGAGTGGCAAGTCCATGCGCCAGGAGCGGAAGAGCGCTGCAGTTTCCCAGGCCCCGGTCAGGATGACCCGGTCGACAAGCGGGTGCGACACCAGACTCTTGCCAAGGGCACCCTCGTCGATCGTTGCGAGGCCGAGAACGCTACGAGGTATACCCGCCTCCCAGAGTGCCTCGACGAGGACGGCCGCACAGCGACGCGCCTGATGTGCAGGCTTGATGATGACGGCGCTGCCCGAGGCAAGTGCCGCGAGCACCGAGCCGGCTGGGATTGCCACGGGGAAATTCCATGGGGGAGTGACCACGGTGAGATGGGCGGGTTTGAAGGTGGCCCCGTCCACGGCATCGAGTCGGCGAGCGGCCTCGGCGTAGTAGTTGGCGAAGTCGATCGCTTCGCTGACCTCGACGTCGGCTTCGGCGATAGTCTTGCCGGTCTCGGCGGCCATCACGGAAATGAGCTCGCCTCGACGTGCGGACAACGCGGTCGCGCACTGGTGCAGAAGCCAGGCGCGGATATCGCTGTCTCGTGCGCCCCATTCGATGCCGGCCCGCTGCGTCCCGCGGACGAGCGACTCAAGGCTGGCCGGTCCGGGAATGGTGCTGTCCTTGACCGTCGCGGCTCCCATTTGTGTGTAAGAGGATCGACTCAACGCGGCGCGTCCCCAGGCTCGGTTGGCGGGGACGGAGGTGTCGGTGTCGGGGGTGTTGCGGAAGGATTCATTCGACGCATGGAGAACTTCAGTGGTCCTGTTCTGGATGCGGTGGGGAGTCGGCTCTTCACCTTCGTCGAGCGCCTTGACCGAAGCGATGAACCGGTGCTTCTCTCGCTCGAACAGTGCCTCGTCCGATGAAAGTTCGAATACGGCCGACATGAAATTTGCCGGGCTGGCATTTTCTTCGAGTCGACGGACCAGGTACGAGATCGCGACGTCGAACTCTTCGGGATGCACGACTGGCGTGTAAAGCAGAAGTTGTCCGACCTCAGCGCGAACCGCCGCTGCCTGGGCAGGCGCCATCCCGAGCAACATTTCGAAGTCGATGGCACCGCGCACAGATCGTCTTCCGGCGAGGAGCCATGCAAAAGCGATGTCGAACAGATTTTGGCCGGCAACGCCGATGCGGACGGCGTCCATGCGTTCGGGGGTGAACGCGTAGTTGAGGACGCGCTTGTAGTTGGTGTCGGAGTCCTGCTTGTTCAGATATGTCGCTTGCGGCCAGCCGTGGACGATCGCGTCGACGCGTTCCATGGCCAGGTTGGCGCCCTTGACGACGCGAACCTTGATGGGTGATCCGCCGTTGATGCGGCGCTCGGCCGCCCACGTCTGCACGCGTTTCATCGCGCCGAGGGCGTCGGGAAGATATGCCTGCAACACGATGCCAGCCTCGAGATCGGGGAATCGATCCAGCACCTGGGTGAACACCGCGACAGTCAGGTCGAGGTCGCGGTATTCCTCCATGTCGAGGTTGATGAATTTTTTGGGTCCTGCGGCGGCGAGCTCGTACAGAGGCGTGAGGTGCTCGACGACCCGGGCGACGGTTTCGTCGAAACCCCACATCGACAGCTGGCTCGCAACGGCTGACACCTTGACCGAGACGTAGTCGACGTCTTCGCGGGCAAGCAGCTCCTGGGTGCCCTTGAGGCGTCGCGCGGCTTCACGATCACCAAGAACGGCTTCACCGAGGAGGTTGAGATTGAGGCGGTCGCCGTCAGAACGCAGCTTGGTTATCGCCTTGCCGAGCTTGTTGGGGCGCGCGTCGATGATGAGGTGGCTGACCATTTTGCGCAGAGTACGTCGGGCCATCGTGACCACGAAACCTGGCATGAGCACGGAAAAGAACGCACCCAGCTTGATCAGGATCCGCTGGTGCACGGGCAAGAATTTCGGCGTATGACGCGAAAGGGCGCGCAGATTGTGTGCGGCGACACTCTTGTCGTCAGGACGGATGACCCGATCTACGAATCCGATCGTGAAGTCAAGCCCTTTGGGGTCTTTCAGGACATGCGCAAGTCGCTCTGCTGCGGGATCCCGACGCTGCTTTCGGGTCGTGGTGGGGTCGATCCACTGACGTACAAGATCGACGCTTTCGTCGGCAAGAGTGAGATCGGTCATATTGAGGCCAAGATTAGCCTGAGACGGGGTTCGCGTTAACCCCGGTCGTCAGGTCGGGCGGCCGAAATGACCAGGCGACTGCAGTAGCAGCCAAACCTGCGATCAGTGGCACCCAAAAACCTGCCGAAGCGCCGTGATTGTCGATGACCCAACCGACCACGGCGGCTCCTGGAGCGACACCGATTGCCATTCCAGTGGTCGTCCAGGCGATGCCTTCCGTGAGCCTAGAGGCGGGCACGTGGATCTCGATCAATGTCATCGCCGCGATCATGGTCGGCGAGATCATGAAGCCGGTCAGAAACATTCCAAAAGCCAGCCAAAGGATCGATGGCAGCACGAGAAGAGGACCGAACAGCAGGCTGAGGACGAGGATCGAAACTCGATATTGCCGGGTCGGCGCTATCGGGAGGTTGACCGAACCGACGGCCACACCCGCGATCAGGCTTCCCAAGGCCCAAATCGCGAGGATCGGACCCGCCGCGCCGCGTTGACCGTGTTCGGTGGCGAAGGCGACGACGATTACCTCGGCCGAGCCGAATAGCACGCCAAGACCTATGCACGCGGCGACGATCGGGCCGAGGGCACCCCAACCTAAAGGCGGACGGTCTCCTTCATCCTGTTTTGACGCAGGGGGCTCGGTCGATCGCAGAGAGGCGAGAATCCAAGTACCGGCGAGGGCGGCCGCGGCGGCCGCGAGTAGCCCGCCTGATTGTGCGACCTGAATAGTCAGGAGAGTCACGACGACCGGCCCGATGATG
>JBDSQP010000335.1:0-4892 GCA_039929755.1 Aeromicrobium sp.
AGATCGACGAGGTGTCCAATGAACTCGCTGGCGTGACCTCCTACTACGACATCGACCCACCGTCACGAACGGTCGCGATCGGCTTCACGTGGCTGGGCAAGAAGTATTGGCGTACGGGAATCAACTCCGAGGCCAAACTCCTTCTGCTGAGTCGCGCCTTCGATGACCTCGGCGCGGTGCGGGTCGTCTGGCATACCGACAATCTCAACGAGCGAAGCCAGGCGGCGATCGAACGTCTGGGCGCCCAACGCGAAGGTGCGTTGCGCAAACACCGCAAACGCGTCGACGGCACCTGGCGCGACACGATCGTCTATTCGATGCTCGACGATGAATGGCCGGCAGCCAAGAAGGCGCTCAAAAAACGTCTTTCTGTCACCTAGAGGCGTGCGCCGATGACGCCGACGAGAGCGCCGATTCGTTCCTCGTTTCGGCTGTAGTGCGTCCACGGCCCGATGCGGTTGCTGGTGAC
Source organism: Aeromicrobium sp. (assembly GCA_039929755.1). GTDB lineage: Bacteria > Actinomycetota > Actinomycetes > Propionibacteriales > Nocardioidaceae > JACMOZ01. The sequence continues at coordinate 470 of JBDSQP010000335.1, forward strand.
GAGACCCGCGCGCTGGAGTACGGCCATGAACTGAGAAGCCGTGGACTGGGAGATATTCGCTCTCGCCTGAATGTGCTTCAGGCAAACACCAACCTCTGCGGCTGGCTCGGCTTGCGGCGGAAAGGACTCAGGCTCCTTCAGCCAGCGAAGGATTGCAAGGCGAGTGGGGTGGCTCAACGCCTTGAACACCTGCACGATTTCGTCCTCGGTCATCTCGTTCATCGTTCCAAGCATATCGTAAATTCGTGATTTTACGATTCTCATGATTAGATCGGTAAAACACGATATTCCGATTGGGGACAGAATGAGTATGCGAACAGCGTTGGTTGTCGGGGCACGGGGAGTGATTGGGGGCAACCTGATCGACCACCTGGTTGCCGAAGGTGAATGGAACATTGTCGGCTTGTCGCGACGCGGCGGTGTCGACAGGGGTCTGGTCCGCCACATTGCCGTCGACCTATTGAATCGGCACTCTGCGATGGACGAGCTGAGCGGCTTGACCGAGGTGACACATGTGTTCTACGCGGCGTACCAGGACAGGCCATCGTGGGCCGAGCTCGTCCCGCCGAACCTCGCCATGTTGGTGAACACCGTCGACGCGATCGAGTCGATCGCCCCGGGTCTCGAGCACGTCAGCCTGATGCAGGGCTACAAGGTGTACGGCGCCCACCTCGGCCCGTTCAAGACACCCGCCCGGGAGGACGATCCTCCCCACATGCCTCCGGAGTTCAACGTCGACCAGCAGCAGTTTCTCCAAGCTCGCCAGCAGGGCAAGGGCTGGACCTGGTCGGCACTACGCCCATCCGTGGTCTGCGGAATCGCGATGGGAAACCCCATGAACCTGGCGATGGTGATCGCCGTCTACGCGTCCATCAGCAAGGAACTCGGGATCCCCCTGCGGTTCCCGGGCAAGCCCGGCGCCTACGACAGCCTGATCGAAATGACCGACGCCGGCCTGCTCGCGAAGGCAACAGTCTGGGCCGCCACCAATCCCAATAGTGCCAACCAGGCCTTCAATATCACCAACGGCGACATGTTCCGCTGGAGCAGTATGTGGCCGAAGATCGCAGACTTCTTCGACCTCGAAACGGCACCGCCCCTGCCCATGTCGCTCAGCAGCGTGATGCAAGACAAGCATCAACTCTGGGACGCCATGGTCTCCCGGCACGGGCTCAAACCCACGCCGTACGCCGACGTCTCATCGTGGCCCTTCGGTGACTTTGTTTTCGCCTGGGACTACGACGTGCTGGCCGACGGATCGAAAGCCCGACGCGCCGGTTTCCACGAGTACGTCGAGACCGAGAGCATGTTCATGAGCATCTTCACCGACCTCCGGGAGCAAGGAATCATCCCTTAGTCAAGGGCCTTCCTCAGGTAGTTAGCCGCCCTCGATGAGAGTGACGAATTCGCGGGCAAATGTATGCGCATCGCCGGGCCATCTCGCCGAGATGTAATTGTCGTCGAGGACTGTGAAGCCTCGATCGGGGTGATCCGCCGAGTCGCGCCGAGTCAGCACAGGTCCGGCGTCGTAGTCGGCGGGATCGGCAAGCACCGAGACGACCTCATCCTGAACCGTCTGCGGATACGTCCGGTAGTAGTCGCCGAGCTTGAGTCGTGTGAGATTCCATCCGCTCATCTCCAGCGAGTTGGTGAGGCTGGTCGTACGCCGGCCCTTGAGGACCGAGGCTCCGGTCGATGGGTTGATCGAGCGAGCCAACAGGACGACACCATGGCAGATCGCACCGACGGGCAGGCCACGGAGCATGGCGTCGGCGGCCACGGCCTGGGCCTTGGCAGACTCGAGCAAGGTCTTGACACCCTTTTCGTGGCCGCCCGGCAGGAGCAACCCGTCATCGTCGCCGAGCTTTACATCTTCATAGGGCATGGGCGACTGGAAGGCCTCAGAGGCAATCATCTGTTGATAGGTCTCGAGTGAGTCGGTCCTCGTCATGAGAACGGGGTTGAGGAACGAGAACCCGCCTGTCACCAGACGTTCATCGGCTGCGGCGGCCTTGCCGTCGGGAGTTGCGAATCGTACGTCGATGCCGGCGGCGACGAGGGCGCGCCATGGAATTGCTGCCTCGGTCGGGTCGAATCCCGTTGAGGGGAGCAACGTGACGATCATGCGGACTCCTTCGTGGCCCTAGCCAAAGTCCCCCGAAAAATCAGTGCCAACAATAGTGCGCAACCGGCCGCAGTGACAGTCACCGCGAAGGCTTGCGTGGCCCCACCCTCGTCGGCAAGCCGACCCGCGATCGAAGACCCGAGGGCATAACCGACGCCGGTGGCTCCGGCGAGCATCGTCATGGCCGTGCCAACACGGGACGGCGGAACGAGGCGACCGGCGAGGGCGAAGTTGCTGATCATGTATGGCGCCACCGCAAAGCCGAGCAGCATGACAACGGCGACGAGCGAGCCGATCGAGTGGACCAGGAGCAGCGGGGAGGAGAGTACGAACAGACCGAATGCCGCGACGAGTGTGCGCTTCTCGTAGCCGATCGACTCAGGAAGGCCCGCGATGGCGAGTCCCGCGATCACGCTGCCGATGCCCAGAGTGGCGTGGATGAGGCCGGCCAGTCCTGGCTGGGCCTCTGCCGTGGCAAACACTGCGGCGCCGGTCTGGGTGCCGCCGAAGATCATGCCGACGAAGAGTTGGGCAAAGATGAGAACGATGAAGGCGGCCGTGAACAATGCGCCGCCGATCTCGTGGCGCTTTGACTGTTGGTGGGTCAGTTCGGCGGTCGGATGGATCGCGAACCACGAACCGAAACCAGCCAGGATGATCGCGCCGGCGACCAACGCACCTCCAGGGTCGACGACTACCGCGAGAGCTCCGACGAGGGCCGGGCCGAGGACGAATGAGGCCTCGTCGGCGGCACCCTCATACGAAAATGCGGCATCGATCAGACGGCGCTGGTCGTCTTGGTTGCGGGTGATCGGCTGCCACCGCACGCGGGCGAGCGGACCGACCTGGGGGATGGCGAAACCGGCAACGGCCGCCAGCCCGATGACCGCGACCGCCGGCGCACCTTGGTGAGACGCAATGACGAGGGCGATCAGTCCACAGGCGCCGGCCAGCGACTGGGCGAGGACAACAGGGCGCTGACCGATCCGGTCCGCGAGGCTGCCAGCCAGTGGCGCGCCGATCGCATTGGCCACGGCTAGGCCGCCGGCGGCCGCGCCGCCAAGGGCATACCGGCCTGTCGAAGCGCTGACCAGGATGAGGGTGCCCATCTGGCTCATGGCAAGCGGAATTCGCCCGAGGAAGGCTACAACGAAGTAGGCGGGACCGGCTATCCGCATGAGTTCGCGGTATGAAGCAATTGCTGACACTTCGGCCGAGTCTAACCGGACATATAGGGTCGATGAGTGCCCATCGACCGCGCAAGGACAGCGACGTTCGCGTTCTTCGTGCTGAACGGTTTCACCCTTGGCATGTGGGTCGTCAATATCCCCGACATCCGCGCCCGCACGGACATCAGTCAGGCCGATCTGGGCTACCTCCTCCTGCTCGTCGGCATCTGCGCATTCGTCGGAATGCAATTGGGTGGACGGCTCATCGACCTGCTCGGCAGCCGAATGGTCCTCTCGGCTTCGGGCCTCATGTTGAGTGCGACGCTGATCGGTCCGGGCCTCGCCACGGACGCCACGGAACTGGCCATCGGGCTCGGCCTTCTCGGCTTTGCCAACGGCATCGTCGACGTCTCCCAGAATGCCCACGCGGTTGAGGTCGAGCGAGCTTTTGGGCGGCCGATCATGAGCGGCTTCCACGCATTCTTTTCCTTCGGCGGGTTGCTCGCCTCTGTCGTCGGCGGCCTTCTGATCGGGCTCGGCGCAGACATTCGCATCACCCTCACCGGCTCGGCTGTTGCCGGAATCGTCGTGACAGCGTTGGCACAGTCTTCGCTGCTCAGAGTCAAGGGGCCCGCCTCCCTGAAGGAGCCCGGTTCGGCACGGGCACCGTGGACGGCCCGAGTAGTTGTGCTGGGTTTGTTGGCGTTCACCCTGATGCTCTCCGAGGGTGTGGCCTACGACTGGTCAACCGTTCACCTGCACGACTCCCTCGACGCCAGTACAACCGTGGCGGCCTGGGCCTTCGGCGCCTTTTCGATCGCGATGACCGCCGTGAGACTCGTTGCCGATCGGATCGTCCACCGGATCGGTTCGGCCCTGTACGTCCGGTACGCCGCGCTCATCGGTGCCGTGGGCCTTGCCTGCGCGGCCCTTTCCCCAACGGCACCATTGGCCATCGCCTCATGGGCCCTGTTCGGCGTCGGTCTTGCCGGTTGCGTCCCACAGTTCTTTTCGGCAACGGGCAACGTCGACCCCTCGGCATCGGGCACCTATCTGGCTCGTGTCGCCGGCTTCGGCTACATCGGTCTCCTCGCCGGCCCGGCGGTCATCGGCATCCTCACGGACTGGG
>JBDSQP010000336.1:0-14217 GCA_039929755.1 Aeromicrobium sp.
ATGAAGATGTCAGCGGTCTCGACGACCGAGTCGAGGCGCTTGACCTCGTAGCCGTCCATGGCTGCCTGAAGTGCGCAGATCGGGTCGATCTCGGTGATGATGACCCGAGCACCCTGACCGCGGAGCGACTCTGCGGAACCCTTGCCGACGTCGCCGTAGCCACAGACGACGGCAACCTTGCCGCCGATCATGACGTCGGTGGCGCGGTTGAGTCCGTCGATCAGCGAGTGGCGGCAGCCGTATTTGTTGTCGAACTTGCTCTTGGTGACCGAGTCGTTGACGTTGATGGCCGGGAAGAGCAACGTGCCCTCACGGAAACGGTCGTACAGGCGCAGCACGCCGGTGGTGGTCTCCTCGGAGACACCCTTGATGTCCTTCGATATGTTCGTCCAGTGCTGCGGCTTGGCCTCGACCGAACGGGCCAGCACACGCAGCACTTCCTTGAACTCCTCGTTGTCGGTGCTGTCCTGCGACGGCACGATGCCAGTCTTCTCGAACTCGACACCGAGGTGCAGCAACATCGTGATGTCGCCGCCATCGTCGAGGAGGACATTCGGGCCGCCTTCAGCGAAGTCGAAGACCTTCTCGGCTTCGTCCCAGTACTCGGCGAGAGACTCGCCCTTCCACGCGAAGACGGGGGTGCCCTGGGGGTCCTCAACCGTTCCGTTGCGACCCACGACGACCGCGGCGGCGGCATGATCCTGAGTCGAGAAGATGTTGCACGTCGCCCAGCGGACATCGGCGCCAAGATCAACCAGGGTTTCGATAAGGACGGCAGTCTGGATTGTCATGTGCAATGAACCGGCGATGCGGGCTCCGGCGAGCGACTTGCTCTTGCCGTAGCGCTCGCGCATGGCCACGAGGCCTGGCATCTCGTGCTCGGCGAGGATGATCTCTTTGCGGCCGTACTCGGCGAGGGACAGGTCAGCGACGGTAAAATCCATGAGCGCAATCCTACCGGGGGATCTGCGCTGACACCGAATCGACGTACCCTTCGTCCTTTGCAAGCACCCTCGGGCGTATTGTCCCGAATGGCTGTGACGCGCGTCACAGCGCCAAACAAAATTCGGGGGTTTTGTGAGTACCGAGAAAACGCCACCGGGCAAAGGCCCGCTCGTCGCCGCAGGGGCATGCCTGACGATTGCGATCGTCCTTCCCCTTCTGGTCTGGACCTATGCAAAGTCCGACCCGAAGCTGTGGGGCATTCCATTCTTCTTCTGGTACCAGTTCGCGCTGGTAGTCGTCTCCGTCGTGTTGACCTCGGTGTCCTATCGCTTGGTCATCGGGCACGAACGCCTACGACGGGCCTATGAGCAGTCCCAGCGCGGGAAGGGCCAGATGGCATGAACGATATCGATCCGGTAGCCCTGACCGTCTTCCTGTTCTTCTTCATCCTTGTCACGGTCATGGGGTTCCTCGCATCCCGATGGCGCAAAGAGGGCGAGCTCGACAATCTTCATGAATGGGGGCTCGGTGGGCGAAGCTTCGGCACATTCATCGCGTGGTTCCTCATCGGCGGCGACATCTACACCGCCTACACGTTCATCGCAGTCCCCGCGCTTTTGTACGCCGGCAACTCGATCGGCTTCTTCGCGGTGCCGTACACGATCGTGCTGTATCCGATCATCTTCATCTTCCTGCCACGATTGTGGTCGGTCTCGCATCGTCGTCGCTATGTGACACCGGCCGACTTCGTGCAGGGTCGATTCGATTCCAAGTCGCTTTCGCTGGCGATCGCCTTCACCGGGATCCTGGCGACTCTCCCCTACATCGCGTTGCAGCTCGTTGGTATCCAGGCTGTTCTTGACGTCATCGGGCTTGGTGGCGGCGAGGGCGCGAGCTGGTTCCGTAAGGACCTGCCGTTGTTCGTGGCTTTTGCCGTGCTGGCCGCGTTCACCTATTCATCCGGTCTGCGGGCACCGGCGATGATCGCGTTCGTCAAGGATTCGCTCATCTACATCGTGATCATCGTCGCGGTCATCTACCTGCCCACCCAGCTCGGTGGCTGGAGCGGAATCTTCGACTCCGCGGGCAAGGCGTTCGACACCTTCAACTCCGACAATGCCAGCAAAATCGCTTCCGGAGGTGCTGCCCCGAAGGGACTGATCCCGGGCATGAGCACGTCGCAGTGGGCGTATGCCTCGTTGTCGCTCGGCTCGGCCCTTGCCCTGTTCATGTATCCCCACTCGGTCACGGCCGTCCTATCGACCAAGAACCGCAACATCATCCGCCGCAATGCCGCACTGCTGCCCGCATACTCGTTCTTGCTCGGGTTGCTGGCGCTGCTCGGGCTGGTGGCAATCGCGGCCGGCATCCAGGTGACCAATCCGCAGCAGGCCATCCCGCAGTTGTTCGAACAGGAGTTTTCTCCATGGTTCGCCGGGGTCGCCTTCGCCGCGATCGCGATCGGCGCATTCGTGCCGGCCGCGATTATGTCGATCGCCGCCGCCAACCTGTGGACCCGCAACATCTACAAGGCGTTCATCAATCCCGCTGCGACGGATGCTCAGGAGGCGAAGCAGAGCAAGCTGGCCAGCCTGCTGGTGAAGTTCGGCGCCTTGATCTTCGTACTTGTGTTGCCCAAGGACTTCGCCATCAACCTGCAGCTTCTGGGTGGTATCTGGATCCTGCAGACTTTGCCATCGATCGTCATCGGCCTCTACACCCGCTGGTTCCACCGCTATGCCTTGCTGGCCGGCTGGGCCATCGGCATGATCTGGGGAACGATCGCGGCATACAACAAGCCGGTCGTCGGAAAGGTCGACTCGCACTTCGGTGGCTCGGTGGGACCGCTGGACGTGTTCGGGATCCACATCAGCGACAACCTGATCTATTTCGGCATGACGGCACTGGTCCTCAATCTCACCATCGCCGTGGTCGGCACATTCATCCTGAAGGCGACGAACGTGTCTGCAGGTGTGGACGAGACGCATCCGACGGACTACCTGGCCGATGCGGGTGACCCGGACGTCGAGGAAGAACTCGATGCGATCCATACTCCGAAAGGGTGATCTAGACGAGGGGCTTGCGTCCGATCGCCCGGAAGCCGGCCATCCACAACTCGGCGCCCGGTTGCGCGGCAAAATGCTGCCGGGCGGCCTCCCAGGGTTCGACTTCCTCGGCGTTCAAGACACCCGACGCGAGCATGGCTTCCTGGGCCGAGACGAGGGGGCCGCCCATCGCCAGGATCGCAGCGGGCAGGACCTGGTACGTGCCTTGGGCCTCGACGACTTCGAGGCCCGCACTGCGCAACATCGAGCCGAGCCTGCTGCCGATACGCGCATCATTGCCGAGCGCCCGGTGAAAGTCCGCGTAGCGGTCGAGCTGGTCGACCATATCGGGTTCCGGCGGCGCAACTCGTGAAGCATCAAGGTCCGTGTCGACGAGAAACACATGACCACCGGGGGCAACCAGGGTCGCCAGGTGAGCGACGATCCCGTCTGCAGCGGCGCCGGTATGAGTGAGAACGTGGCGCATCATCACGCAATCCCAGGCACCCGGTTCGAGACCCGTTTCCTCGCCGTTCCCTTCCTTGACCTCGACGCCCCGGAACCCGGCTGCGTCCAATTCCTCGCGTGCCGCTCCGCGCGCTTCCGTGCCCGGTTCGATTCCGACGACTGTGCCCTCAGTGCCGACAATCCTGGCTATCTCCACAAGTACTGCGCCCGGCCCACAGCCGACGTCGGCGACGCGGGCGCCCGGTTTGATCCCGGCCGTGAGCCAGAGCTCGGCCTCTTGCTCAAGGGCCATCGCCGCCATCATGCGGTAACGCATTCGCTCGGGTTCGCTGAGCCGCAGGGTGTATCGATCGTCTTCTGAAGTGGCCATCGTTCGTCCCTTTCTACCGGCGCACTTTACGCCCGAAGAATCACGAAGGGACCGGAACGCAACTAGTGCGAAGGGGCGCCCGGAGCCTCGGGGCGCTCCTCGCGCTGATAAGCGTCGTGGTGAATGTCCGGCTCTACATACATGTGCTTCGCCATCGGCTCGGCGACTCGCACCAACCGCTCCGCGGTGTCGATCATGGTGGCGATATCACCAGCCGTCGCGGATTCGGAAACCCCGACCTTGACCGCGACAAGGAGCTCCTCCGGTGCGATGTGGAGCGTCTTCATATGAATGATGCGGATGACACCAGGCGTCTGTTCTATCGCGTCGCGCATGTTTTCGATCGACGCATCGGACGCGGACTCTCCGATGAGAAGGCTCTTGACCTCGATCGCAAGAACGACTGCGACAGCGACGAGCAACGCGCCGATCACACCAGATCCCACCACGTCGAAATAGAGATTGTGTGTCATGAGCGCGAGGGCGACGCTGACGAATGCCACGGCCAAGCCGACGAGTGCGGCGAGGTCTTCCAGGAGGATGACGGGCAGTTCGGGTGCTTTGGCCCTGCGAATGAACGACCACCAGGTCTGATCTCCACGCACGCGATTGGATTCGATGATCGCCGTGCGGAAGGAGAGCGCCTCCATCGCAATCGCGGCCGCGAGCACGAACAGCGGGACCAGTTTCCACTTGCTGTCGAGGAGGCCGCCGTCTGCGTGACCGGAGTGGAGCTCGTGGAACTTGTGATACGCCTCGTACAGCGCGAACACGCCGCCGAGCGAAAACAATACGATCGAGACGACAAAGGCATAGATGTAGCGTTCACGCCCGAATCCGAAGGGGTGTTCCTCGGTTGCTTCGCGCTGAGAGCGCTTGCCCCCGACGAGAAGAAGGAGCTGGTTGCCGGCATCGGCGAAGGAGTGAATGGCCTCGGCAAGCATCGACGCGGATTGCGTCAACAGAAATGCGAGAAACTTGGTGACCGCGATCCCTGTGTTGGCAAGAAGGGCAGCGAGTACCGCCTTATTTCCTCCCCCCGCCGACATCAGCCCACCGCCCGGATCAACACTGCCCGGATCAACCGAGTGCTCTGGCTTCGTCCACGAGCATGACGGGAATGTCATTGCGGACGGGATAGGCCAGCGCACAGGCGTTGCAGACGAGTTCGTCCGCGGATTGATCGACGAACAGCGTCGCACGGCATTGCGGACATACCAGGATCTCGAGCAGAGCCGGATCAAGATTCACGCTTATTTCCTCCCACGGATGAGCCCGAGGACGTCGTCCCGGACTGAAGCCATTATGGCCTCATGGGCACCCTCGACGTTGAGTCGGAGCAGTGGTTCGGTGTTGGAGGCCCTCACGTTGAACCACCAATCGTCGGCTGTGACAGTCAAACCGTCCATGAAGTCGAGTTCGTGTCCGGCATATGCGGTTTCGAGATCGCTGAGAACCGCCGCCGAATCATCGACCGTGCTGTTGATCTCTCCGGAGGCGACATAGCGGGAGTATTGGGCCATCAACTGAGACAGGGTGCCATCGGACTCGGTCAGCGCCGCCATGACGTGAAGGCCGGCGAGCATGCCCGAATCAGCGAGGAAGAATTCCTGGAAATAGAAGTGGCCCGAATGCTCGCCGCCGAACACTGCACCAGTGCGCGCCATTTCGGCCTTGATGAGTGAATGACCCACCGGCGTACGCACCGCCACGCCGCCGTTTTCGGCGATGATCTCGGGCACAGCCCTGGACGTGATGACGTTGTGGAGGATCGTTGCACCGGGGTGAATCCGGAGATAGCGATCAGCGATCAGCGCCGTGATGGCCGAGGGGGTGACGACTCCGCCCCGTTCGTCGATGACGAAACAACGGTCGGCGTCGCCATCGAAGGCGAGACCGATATCGGCGCCGTTGGCGAGAACTGCCGCCTGTAGATCGACGAGCGTCGAGGAGTCGAGCGGGTTGGCTTCGTGGTTCGGGAATGTCCCGTCGAGTTCGAAGAACAACGGCACGAGGTCGACCGCCATGCCGTCGAAGACTGCGGGGACGGTATGTCCGGCCATGCCGTTGCCGGCGTCGGCCGCGACCTTGAGGCGTCGCGAACCCGTCAAGGGTACGAGTTCGTGGAGCCGCTCCGCGTAGGCGGTGAGGGCATCGGCCGTTTCGATCGGGCCGACGAGTTCACCTCGGCCTTCGCCGTCGAGGAGTTCCGACGCCGCCTCAGCGATGGCACTCAATCCTGTGTCGAAGCCGATGGGGCGGGCCCCGGCCCGGCACATCTTGAGACCGTTGTATCCGGCCGGGTTGTGACTCGCAGTCACCATCACACCGGGGATGTCCCACTCGCCTGCGGCGAAGTACAAAAGGTCGGTCGAGGCCAGACCGATCTCCACGACACCGCCGCCCTGAGCGCGGATGCCGTCGCTGACGGCCTGAGCGATTTCGGGCGACGTCTCGCGCATGTCGAAGCCGATGGCGGCGCGGCCGCGGCCTTCGCTGATCCCGGTTTCGTGGGCAAACGCTTCACCGATCGCATAGGCGAGGGCAGCGTCGAGTTGTTCGGGCGAACGGCCACGTACGTCATACGCCTTGACCACCGCCTCCAGGCGTGGGTCCATCAATGATCCTCGTCGGGCTTCAGTAGGCGTAGGTGCGGATGGGGAGACTCTTCGCTGGCAGGAGGCTGTGAAAGGGGCGGACGTCCGGCCTCTCGGACGGCATCGGCAAGGGCAAGCAAGTCGTCATGGGTGGGCTCAACCGTCGACGGATCCGGGGCCAGACGTAGAACGCTCCAGCCCCGGGGAGCCGAAAGGCGCTGGGAGTGTGCCTCGCACAAGTCGTAGCTGTGAGGCTCGGCAAAAGTTGCCAAGGGTCCGAGAACGGCGGTCTGGTCCGCATAGACATAGGTCAATGTCGCCACAGCTGACTCTGAACATGCTGTGCGCGTGCAACGACGAACAAGACCCACCCTGCGAGGTTAGACGACGGCCGAAGACGGGCGCGTTAGGCTCACCGTATGGACCTTCTTGGCGGCATTGTCAGCGGCCCCAGGCCCGGCCGAATGCGCGATCGACGCGGTCGGGGCAAGCGTGGCCCGCTGTCGCTTCCGGGACCACTGTCCCCAACGAGCATCCCCGCCCACAGACCGCCCCGGGAGCAGTTCGACATCATCGTCAGCGACGTTCTCGAAAGTCTCAGGCCGCACTTCGACACCGAGACAGAAAAGGTCGAGGTTGCCGTCGAGGATGTGCCATTGCTGCCAAAGGACTGGGTCGATGAGGTTCCGTTGAGCACTCTGGTCCCCAGCCCCGCACTCACCCGGGTCGTTCTGTTTCGACTGCCGATAACGCAGCGTTGCGCCAACGAGCACGATTTGCTCGATCTCGTGTGGACGACGGTGCTCGATCGGCTCGCCCAGGTCTGGCAGATGTCTCCCGACGACCTTGACCCGCGTCCACGGGGTTGATGGTCGCGCATAGGTTCAGTGCCCCGAACGTACGTCCGGCGCCAATGTCTTGAGCGGCGCTGGCGAGAGTGGCATGGCGCTCCGCCCCTTGCCGTTCGCATAAACGGCCGCGCCTTCCACGCTGCCGGCCGAGGTCACCACCACGTAGGCGATGTCACCGGATGGGACGTCGAAGAGTTTTGCCTTGCCGAGATCAATCGTGCCAGTGGTGTCCGCTTTGAGGGCGAGAGTCGTGTCGCCCTGTTTCCTCATCTTCGAGTCGTACGCCGTCACAGTCACTGTGGCGCTCTTCTTCGGAGCAGTCAGCACGAGAGTTGCATCCTTGACGACGCCCTTGATCGACACCGGGACGATTGCCGGACCATCCAGAACCGGGCCCGCGACCGCGTAGGTGTAGTCCTTGTTCGACTCGGCCGTCCGAACCGACCCGGAAAGCGGGTAGTCCGAAGTCAACCTGAGGGCGAGCGGGTCATTCCCGGCCGATTTTGGCAGATCGAGGCTTATTGTGCGGCCAGCGCCGACCTTCACATCATCGAGTCCGGTCGGCACCAGGGCACCATCCTTGCCAAGGGCTTCGACGCGAACGCGCGCCGTCGTGCGTCCCGGATTGAGCAGAAGCAATTGCTTGCTGCCCGCACCCCCTGCAATTCCCGGTATGACCTGGTGACGGGTCGGCGACAGGGTCGACGAGATCGGCTCTGTGCCGCCGAAGACAGCCGTCGAAGTATCGCGAACCGCGGCCGACAGTGCGCCTCGCCGCGACTGAACACGCACTGCGAGGTCGGGTTCGCCAGCGGCAAGGGATTCGAGGGTTATGCGTCGGGTCTGGAACGACTCGAGAACGATGCCATCGGCGTTAACCGCGTCGACAGGCCCGTGGTCTCCCCACATCGAAATATCGGCCACCGCGGGTGAGTCCGACAAGTTGGTCAGGGTCACGGTGGTCAGATGTTTGGCGCCCGAACCCGCTCCGAGATACCAGGCATCTTGCACGACCCCGGGGCACGATCCCACGGAGAGGCCGCCGCCGTCCTTCTTAGTCGCAACACCGCCGGTAAAACCGACAGGCCCGGCACCCTTGGCGTCGGTCGTCATGGCGAGTAGAGCGTCACCTTCGACGGGCGAATCCACCCAAGAGTTGCTTGAGACAAGTCGCTTGACGGCCTCCCCACTCGGCAAAGCCGTGGCCGTGGCCTTCGATCCGGGATGGGCCGCGAGCCTGCCCGCCACCACAGTTGTCCCGCCGACTATTGGGCACGAATACGCCGATTGGGTCACCTTGACTGCGTGGGGAGCACGCTCGGCATCCACGTGAGCAGGCAGAACCCACACGACGGCGAGCACGGCAGCAGCGACCAAGGGCAGCAAAAATTCGCGCGTGGGCCTCATGACTCAACCTCAGCGATCCTGCGACGTTGACGCACGGGAGCGGTCAGGACAATCGCCAACAACCACATCAGGGTTTGAAGTCCGGCGAGGATCGGATGCCAGATCGGTCCGGTGCCGTGGGCGACGGCCGGCTTTTGCGGCAGAGTCCAGACTCGCGAGTTCGGATCTTCGCTGCCCGCGGGCTCGAGCCCTGGAGCGGCATCGAGTCGGCGCGCTAGCTCGGGGTCAACGGTGGGCGCATAGATTGCCCCGACACCGAACCGGGCAAGCTCCCTGAGATCGGATGTCGACGAGCTGGAAAGCATACGGCCGACGAGACTCGTGATGCCAGCAGATTTGGAGACGGGCGGGATGACGGCCTCCTGGCCAAGGCGGAGCCCATCTGCGTCGACGACGTCGTAGGTGATGCCCTCAGCGATGTCACCGCGCACGACCAATGTGCTTCCCGGCCGCGTCACGAGGAATGCGGGGACCTCACTCAGCGCCCCCCTGGTCAGGGGTTCTTGCTCGCCTCGGAAGAGCCACCAGCCGGTGGTACCAAGAGGCAGCACCATCGCCAGGATGACGAGTACGACGACCGCTGGTCGGGCAACGGTTCGCAGGCCATCCGCGGCGAGCAGGGCGGCCGTAGCCAGTCCCCCGATCCAGATGACAACCGGTATGCCCACCCACGCATTGACGGCGACCTGGCTCGAAGGAGTCGAATACGTGGAAACTGCTCCGGCAGCGGCAACGCCAAGGCCGACCAGGGCAAAGATCCACGCCCAGCTCACCTCTCGACGGGTCCGCTTGGGTATGAGCGCCAGGCAACCGAGGATGAGGACGCCTGAGCTGAGCCAGAACGGTGCGGCGCCGGGTCCACCGGCGCGGCCGAAGGCGATGTCTCTGACGGACGCCGCATAGCCCGAGGCATAGCCGGCCTCCCACCACCACCTCATCGGGATCAGCACCCGCTGGATGATCCAGGGTCCGAGGAGCAGAACCGGCAAGAAGGCGGCAACCGCCATCGAGGCGCGCAGGGTCCGGTTTCCGGCAACCGCGACGATCAAGATTCCGAACAGGGCGAACAGGTACAGCAGCGGCGCAAATGCTGTGGCAACCGCGATCCAGATGCCGAGTCTCAGGCCGAGTTGCCAGCCGGGTTTTTCCATCGTCTGAAGCATGGTGTTGACGATGATCGGCAAGATGACGAGTGCGACGACCGTTCCGAGGCGGCCCTGCGAGACTGCACCCGTTCCGAGGATGGCCAAGGCATACGTGACAGCCCAGACGATGCGAATCGGCCGGTCGAAGCACAGTTGGCGCCCGAGCCTGTGAGCGGTCAATCCGGCCAGGGGAACGGCGAACAACAACAGCGCAGCGACAACCATGCCCGGTTTGAACCACACTAGCGAGCCAGTTGCCGCGAGCGGCAGAGCGAATGCTGGCGCAATTGTCGAACTGCCGATGCCAACGTCGTGCCAGCGTTCGAACGCCAGTCGCCACCAAGCGCCCGCGGTGTCAGGCGAGGCAAGCAGTGCCCCGCCATGAAGAAGCCCACCGGAAAAAAGTCCTCGTCCCGCAATGAGTGAAAGGACGAGGAAAGAGAGCACAGTGACAAGCCATGGTCGTCGGACGAAGATCGAAGGGTCCTCTGTCAGATCATGACTCTCGTCCGGACCGTCGTCGAGCGTCGATGACCGGCGGCCGGCTGTCTCGATCTGTTCGGGTCGGACCATTGCGGTGATGGCGCTGCGCAGCGAGTCGAGTCCGTGTTGATACGGCAACCAGGGTGGCGGCAGAAGGTGTCGGATTGACCTGGCGCTCACCCGGGCCGTGGACGCGCGTCGCCGTCGCGCCTCGCGCAAAGCCCGCGGATGAAGATAGATCAGCCGGAGCGCCTGCAACTCGTCGCCGGCTTCCTCGGGCGCCCTGACGACGAGCAATCCGAGGACTCGCAACAGCGTCCCGAAGAACAGGCGTACGTACTGCCAGAGAAACTTGCTGCTGCTCGCGTTGGCCAGCAGCGTGAACATGGCCGCACGCCGGAGTTCGTAGGTCTGCACATCGCCTGCGGTGGCACGGCGGCTGCCACGGGCAGACGCCTCGGCGTGAAAGATGATCGCGCGGGGAGCGGTACGTACGCGGTAACCCGCGCGAGCCGCTCGCCAGCCAAAGTCGATGTCATCGAAAAACAGGGGCAGAGTCGGATCAAACCCCTTGAGCTCGTCCCAAACGTCGCGGCGGATCAGGACGCCGGCCGTATTGACGGCGAGAACGTCGCAGGGACGGTCGTGCTGTCCCGCATCCGGTTCGCCCGGTTCGAGACTGGTCTCCCTGCCACCGGTCGACGTCACGGTAAGGCCGACCTCGAGGAGGCGTCGGAGGGACGGCCACTCACGGACCTTGGGACCGACCACGGCGATGTCGGGCGAAGACATCGCTTCATCGAGAAGCCCCGCGAGAGTGCCGGGCATGACGGCACAATCGTCGTGCAGCAGCCAGATCCAGTCTGTAGTTGGAGCAGAATTCAAGCCGAGTTGAACTGCTGCTCCGAATCCGGTTCCAGATGGGGCGTAGGTGATGCGCTCGGCCCCGAAAGTCTCGCGGAGGAGCTCACCGCTGCCATCGGTTGAGCTGACGTCGACGACGTTCCATGAACCGGGCGCGAAGTCCATCACACCGAGGGAAGCGAACACCTTCGGCAACCACGCTGCACCGTTGTGCGCCACCAAAATCGCCGCAACGCTCGGCGGATTGGCAAGCCAAGGGCTGGTTTCCTCGGCCTCCTCGAACATGAGGTCGAGACTACTTGACCCTTGGGCAGGTCAATCAGGCGCGCAGTTCGGCTACGCGCGCTTCTTGAGCTTGCGCCGCTCTCTTTCGGACAGACCGCCCCAGATGCCGAAGCGTTCATCGTGACCCAGCGCGTACTCGAGGCATTCGGCTCGCACTTCGCAGGTCAAGCAGACTCGCTTCGCCTCACGCGTGGAGCCGCCCTTTTCGGGGAAGAACGCCTCGGGGTCGGTTTGAGCGCACAAAGCGCGCTCTTGCCAGGTCAACTCTTCGGCATCATCAAGCGGCAGATCCAGACCCAAATCGAATGACATACTTGAAATTACAGTCCTGTTACCTCTCATAAGTCAAGCCGAATGCAAAGATTCATCAAATTGTCGGCGTGTCGCACCCATTCCGGAGGTGTGTCGCGGCACGACAATGCAACACGACACAATGGTGACCATGCACCTCACCCTGCTGGGTGGCGCCGAAAGCGCCGGATTCACCCGCGACCTCGCCGAACTGCTCGCAGAAGGCGACCAACTGACCGTCGTTTTCAACACGGCGCGCGATATGTGGGCTCACGGACTGAAGCGCTCTCCTGACGCCGATGCGCTCTTGAGCACCCTGGACAGTTCGGCCGCGAGGACCCCAACCTTCGCCGTGGCCGACGAAATCGAGGCCCTCGGCTTGGGGCCGGCGTGGCTTCGCCCCAGCGATCAGGATGTCGCACTTCAACTTGCTCGCACCGAACTCATGCAAGCCGGGTTCACGTTGACAGAGGTGACTGCCGCCCTGGCTGCCCGCCGTGGCATCACAACTCGACTGTTGCCGATGACCGATGATCGCGTGGAACAGCATGTGGTTGCCGGCGGAACCGAGGGCAGTCGCGCGATACACATCGAGGAGTTCCTCGCGGGCCCAGGTGATCAACCAGCACAAGACCTCGTACTCGTCGCCGACGACTGGAAAGCCAGCCAGGAAGCGCTCGCCGCGATCGAGTCGTCCGACGTCATCATCCTTGGGCCGTCGAGCCTGTCGCTGACGCTGATGCCGATCCTGCGAACGCCGGGATTGGTCGAAGCCATTGCGGCCAGTGCCGCCCCGGTCGTCGACGTTCACGTCGTGGACAAGGCTCCTGCATCGATCGCCGCACTCGTTGGCAACGTCGAGCTCAAGTTCGACCTCGCGGTGAAGTGCGAGCCAAATGCATCCGCTGCGCTGGACAAGGCGCGGGGTCTGGCGTGAGTACCCTCGACTCGCTGCTGAGCGACATCGAAGATCCGGCCCAGCCCTTCGTCACGTACTACGACGCGGCGACCGGTGAGCGCGTCGAGCTCAGCGGCACCACGACAGCCAACTGGGTCGCCAAGACGTCAAATTTCCTCATCGACAGCCTGGACGCCGAGGTCGGCATACGCGTGCGTCTTGGCCTGCCGACCCACTGGGAATCACTGGTCTGGATCCTCGCATCATGGAATGTGGGGGCCGTACTGACCGATCATGAAGCCACGATCGCTGTCGTCGGTCCCGAACTCGAAGCCGACGAAGAGACGCGTGTGGCTTTGTCCCTTAAGCCCATGGGCCTGCGCTTCAACGAAGCTCCCAAAGGGTTCATCGACTTCAATGCCGAGGTCCTTGGCCACAGCGACTACTTTCAGTCGTTCGACCCGCCCAGCCCTGGGTCCCTCGCGATCGATCTCGATTCGAACCGCCTGACACATTCTGAAACCTATGCCTCGGGGCATCCCAGAGCTGATCGCGTCCTGCTCGAACCGGGCACATTGGCGCGCGATTGCGCGGTGCTCATCAGCGCCTGTCGGGGCAGCGGCTCGATCGTGATCGCGGCCAATGCCGACTCCACGCAATTGGAAAAGATCGCGGCAGACGAGCGTGCCAGCGCGTTGTGATCCTGCCCTCATCGCCACGCCACAAGAAGGTAGTCTGAACGGCGATCCATTAGACTCGGCGTGCCGTGGCGGACCAGGTCCCCCCGACCGAACCATATTCAGACAGTAGGGATTCTCGACGGATGAGCTTGGCCGAATACGCGGAGCAAAATCACCTGACACGGGTGGGCGCGCGACCCCCATTGCGTGAATACGTCGCTGAGGTTTGGAACCGGCGTCATTTCATCTATTCACTCGCGCGCTTTCGGATCGAATCAGAAAACCAGCGAAACCGCCTCGGAATGGGTTGGGTCATTTTGCGCCCGATCATCAACGGCGGGGTTTACGGACTGATCTTCGGCATCCTGCTCGGCGGAAAAAATCGCCCCCACGACTTCATCCCGTTCCTGTTGATCGGGGTGTTCCTTTTCGAGTTCTTCTCAACCTCGTTCAACAATGGCGCGAAGTCGATCACGTCGAACAACGCGCTCGTTCAAAGCCTGAGTTTCCCGCGCATGGCTTTGCCCATGGCCTCGGTCACCCAGCATTTCCTCAAATTCCTGCCCACGATTCCGATCATGCTCATCTTGCTGGTCGCCTTCGGCACACCACCCCGCCCGAGTTGGCTGTTGCTTATCCCGCTTTGTGCCTTGTTCTACGTCTTCTGCGCAGGACTCTCGCTCATCACGGCCCGCCTGACTGTGCATTTTCGTGACCTGAGCCAACTCCTGCCCTTCATCACACGGCTGATCTTCTACACCACCGGCATCTTCTTCAGCTTTGACCAGCGCTTCCACGATCACGCCACCGTCATACGGATCGTTGCCTTCCAGCCCATTCACGAGTTTCTGACTCTGGGCCGGGGGATCCTTCTCCAGGGCTCGTTTT
>JBDSQP010000337.1:0-2438 GCA_039929755.1 Aeromicrobium sp.
TCGACAAATAGCGCAGCGTCGTCGGAGACGTCGACAAATAGCGCAGCGTCGTCGGAGCCACAGAGGCTGTCGGCGCGGTGACATAGTGTCGGTCCCATGACCGAACACACTGCGTCTGAACTGACCGCGCGAACGCCTACGCCGATCGACACGCTGGCAGAGGAATGGCTCGACACGATGCTTGAGCTCACGCCGGAACTTCACGTGCACCTCGGCCGGCCCGGGCGGGAGGCCGACTACGCCGACCGCTCCCCTGACGGCGCCAACTCCGCGGCGTCTGCAGCAAAGTCGATGCTGGCCCGCATCCGCACGGCCGAACCTGTTGATGAGATCGATCGCGTGACCCGGCTCGACCTCATCCGCGTCCTGGAACTGGATGTCGAACAGCACGACGCCGGGTTCTGGCAACGCGACCTCAATGTGATCGCCTCTCCCGGCCAGGACCTCCGCGACATCTTCGACCTGATGCCGACCGAGACCGAGGAGGATTGGAGCCATATCGCGCAGCGACTCCACAACCTTCCCGACGCAATGAACGGCTACTTTGAGTCCCTTCGTGCCGGCATCGCCGCCAATAACGCGCCCGCGATCCGGCAGATCCGCGAAGTCATCCTCCAGGCCGAAAAGCTCGTCGCGGACACTGGTTTCTTCCACCAGCTCGCCGACAGTGCGACCGGCAACATCCCTGATTCCCTCAAGGCCGACCTCGCCACGGGCGCCCAGGAGTCATCCAAGGCCTACGCCGACATGATCGCGTTCCTGACCAATGACCTCGCTCCGCACGCGCCAGAGGAAGACGGCGTCGGCCGGGAGTTTTACGCGCTCGCGTCGCGTGGCTTCGTCGGGGCCGCCATCGACCTCGACGAGACGTACGAATGGGGCCTGGAAGAGCTGGCCCGCATGGTCTCCGAACAGGAAGCAGTCGCCCGGGAGGTCAAACCGGGTGCGACAGTCGCCGAGGCCATCGAATTCCTCGACGACGACACGACGCGCAAACTCAACGGCACCGATGCCCTTCAGAAGTGGATGCAGGAAACCAGCGACAAGGCCGTTGCCGATCTGGGACGGACCCACTTCGACATCCCCGAGCCGATGCGCAGGCTCGAATGCATGATTGCGCCGACTCAGGAGGGTGGCATCTATTACACGCCGCCCAGCGAGGACTTCGCCCGCGCAGGGCGGATGTGGTGGAGCGTCCCCGAAGGCGTCACCGAATTCGACACCTGGCGCGAACTCACGACGGTCTATCACGAGGGTGTCCCGGGCCATCACCTTCAGTGCGGCCTCGCGACCTACAACAGCGCTGAGCTCAACGGTTGGCGTCGGATGAACTGGAACTCAGGTCACGGCGAGGGTTGGGCCCTGTATGCCGAGCGCCTCATGGCCGACCTCGGATACCTCGACGATCCGGGCGACCGGCTGGGCATGCTCGACGGTCAACGCATGCGCGCCGCCCGTGTCGTCGTCGACATCGGCGTCCACCTCGGCAAACAGAAGCCCGACGGTTCGGGCACCTGGACCGGCGACGACGCGTTCGGGTTTCTGTCGCAGCACGTCAATATGAACGAGCCCTTCATCCGTTTCGAGGCCAACCGTTACCTCGGCTGGCCGGGGCAGGCGCCGTCCTACAAAGTGGGGCAGCGTATCTGGGAGCGGATCCGTGACGAGTTCGTGGCGGCGAACGGTCCGGATCTCAAGGAATTCCACAAAAGGGCGCTCAGCGTCGGAAGCGTCGGGCTCGACACCCTGAGGACAACCCTGCTCAACTAGGCCGGGGTTGCGTCGGCCTGGGTCGTGCCGCCCTTGCCATCCTTGTCGGGGCCTCCGGGAACCTGAAGCGCCCTCTCAAGGAGCAGAGCGGCGATCATCATCGCGACCCCCGCCACCCCTGCCACTACGCCGTGGACGACACGCTCACGCCCGAACGGCGTGTCATAAGCATCCGCAAAGGCGAGCGCATAGCCGAAATATCCGCCCGAAAAGAGTGCACCCACCAACGCGCTGGCCTTGGCCAGGGAAAGCATCTTGATTCCATGGTCGGAGGTCATACGTTCGTGGCGCTTGTGGAGCGCCTGCCACGTGTTCCAAGCGATGCCGCCGAGCACGGCCGCAGCCAAAAGCAGGGTGAGCGAAGCCGACCAGCCAACGCGTGGTGCGTTGCCGTCGAAGCCTTCAATCACCGGTCGCAGCAAGCGGCCCACAACCAGGCCGGCCCCGCCGAGAACGGTGAGGCTCAGCGCGGAGGTGCGCCGCACACTGTTCATGACGCCGCACTCATGACGCCATACTCACAAAATGATCTCGAGGTCCTCGCGTCGAGTGACGCCCTGGGTCTCGACTCCGCCAATGAGATCGGCGACGAATCCCTTGCCCGGAATCTCGCCCTCCGGGTCGATCTCGAGCCACGGTACGAGGACGAATCCACGCTCGTGCGCACG
>JBDSQP010000338.1:0-10201 GCA_039929755.1 Aeromicrobium sp.
TCGACGAGGTGGCGCACGTTGCCCTCACGGCCCGGTTCTATGCCCGGCGGCTCCGCAGGCAGGTGCGTTCCCAGCATCGTTCCGGCGTCTTCCCGGCGCTCACGAGGGTTCGGGTCAACATCGTGCCCAAGGGAATCGTCGGCATCATCTCGCCCTGGAACTACCCCCTGACGATGGCGATCTCCGATGGCATCCCGGCCATTGCGGCCGGCAACGGGGTCGTCCACAAGCCCGACAGCCAGAGCCCGCTGATCGCCCTCGCCGGCGTCGAGTTGATGCGCGAAGCCGGCATACCGGCCGATTTGTGGCAAGTGGTCAGTGGCGCCGGTTCGGTTGTAGGCACCGCGATCATCGAGCGCGCCGACTACGTCTGCTTCACCGGCTCGACTGCCACGGGCAAGATCATCGCGAAGCAAGCGGCCGAGCGGCTCATCAGTTGCTCGCTCGAATTGGGTGGCAAGAACCCCATGATCGTCCTCGACAGCGCCGATCCAGACAAGGCCGCCGAAGGCGCAGTAGGTGCCTGTTTCTCCTCGGCCGGCCAGCTCTGTGTCTCGATCGAGCGCCTGTATGTCGCCGACAAGAACTACGACGCATTCAAAAAAGCCTTTGTTGAGAAGGTCGCCGCAATGAAGCTCGGCTCGGCGCTCGAGTTCGGGCCTGACATGGGTTCACTGGTCTCGCAGAGTCAGCTCGAAACCATCACGAAGCACGTCGCTGATGCAGAAGCCAATGGCGCGACGGTCCTGACCGGCGGCAAGGCGCGTCCCGATCTCGGACCCTTCTTCTTTGAACCGACGGTTCTCGAAGGCGTCACGTCAGCAGCGGAATGCTATGCCGACGAAACCTTCGGACCCCTGGTCTCGCTGTATCGGTTCACGACCGACGACGAAGCCGTCGCCTTGGCCAATCAGGGCGAATACGGGCTCAATGCCTCCATCTTCGGCAACGCCGGTCGCGCCCGCGAACTCGGTGGCCGCATTAAGGCAGGAACGGTCAATATCAACACCGGCTTTGCCGCGACATTCGGCAGTCTCGATGCGCCCATGGGCGGCATGCGGCAATCCGGTCTCGGCCGCCGCCACGGTGCCGAAGGCATCCTTCGCTACACCGAACCGCAATCGGTCGCGAGCCAAAGCCTCATACCTGTCACCGGCCCACGCTTCCTTTCAGCCCAGAAGAATGCTGGACTGCTGACATTCGCTCTTCGCCTACTCAGAAGGACACCGCGAGCATGACCTACGACTACGACGTTTTGGTGATCGGATCCGGTTTCGGCGGCAGCGTCTCGGCGCTCCGGCTGACCGAAAAGGGCTACAAGGTCGGCGTCTTCGAGGCGGGCAAGCGCTTCGAGGACAAGGACTTCGCCAAAAACTCCTGGCGCCTCCGCAAGTTTCTGTGGATGCCCCAGATCGGCTGCTACGGCATTCAACGCATCGACAAGCTCAAGGACGTCCTGATTCTTTCCGGCGCCGGCGTCGGTGGCGGATCGCTCGTCTACGCCAACACCCTGTATGAACCGCTCGATCCGTTCTATCGGGATGCGGCGTGGGGCCACATCACGGACTGGAAGGCCGAGTTGGCTCCTTACTACGACCAGGCCAAACGCATGCTGGGCGTCAGCATTTATCCGCAGGTCACCGAGGCGGACCGAATCATCAAGGCCGTTGCCGAGGAAATGGGTGTCGGTGGCACGTTCCACCACACACCCGTCGGAGTCTTCTTCGGGGCTGCGGGCGAAAAGGTGGCCGACCCTTACTTCGGCGGCGCGGGCCCCGAGCGCAATGGTTGTCTGCAGTGCGGCGAATGTATGACCGGGTGCCGCCACAACGCCAAGAACACCCTGATGAAGAACTATCTCTACCTCGCCGAAAAGGGCGGCGCCGAGATCAAGCCTTTGACGACTGTCGTTTCGGTCAAGCCCCTCGCTGGTGGCGGCTATGAGATCGAGACCCGCCGGACCAACCGGCGTTTCCGCCCTCACAAGAAGTTCACAGCCGAGCAGGTCGTGTTCTCGGCCAGCACGATGGGCACTCAAAAACTGCTTCACAAGATGCGCGATCGAGCGCTCCTGCCCAATGTGTCGCAACGCCTCGGCCTGCTGACCCGCACCAACTCCGAGGCCTTGCTCGGCGCGATCGCCAATGGCAAGGAAATCGACTACAGCAAGGGCATCGCGATCACCTCGTCATTCCATCCCGACGAGTTCACCCACATCGAACCCGTCCGCTACGGCAGGGGATCCAATGCAATGTCGCTCATGCAGACCGTGTTGACCGACGGTGGCGGCGACAATGCGCGCTGGCGCGTGTGGTTGCGCGAGATGTGGACCCAGAAGCGCAATCTCTTCAAGCTCTACGACCTGCGCCATTGGTCCGAGCGCACCATCATCGCCCTGGTCATGCAGACGCACGACAACTCGATCACGACCTTCACGAAGCGGGGCATCACGGGTCGACGCAAGTTGACGTCGAAGCAGGGCCACGGCGCCCCCAACCCGACGTGGATCCCGGCCGCCAATGACGCGACCCGAAGGATCGCCAAACATATGGACGGAACGCCGGGCGGCACGATCGGTGAGCCGTTCAACGTGCCGATGACGGCACACTTCATGGGCGGTTGCGCGATCGGCGACAGCTCTGAAACTGGCGTCATCGACCCGTTCCAGCGCCTGTATGGGCACACGGGCCTCCACGTCGTCGACGGCTCGGCGATTACCGCCAACCATGGCGTCAACCCCTCGCTGACGATCACGGCTCAGGCCGAGCGCGCGATGTCCTATTGGCCCAACAAGGGCGAAGCCGATGTGCGGCCTGCCCTCGGGTCGGCATACGCGAAGGTCTCGCCGGTCATGCCGAAGAACCCGATTGTGCCCGACGGCGCCCCGGCGGCGCTGCAGTTGCCGATCATCGACGTCAGCTAACGCAAACATAGAAACGACCCGATCCTGATGGATCGGGCCGTTTCTGTGTCAGATCCTCGTGTCCTGACATTTCCTTTCGGAAATGCCCGAGAATTGCACAGGACCCGACCTGGAGGGAGCTCACGGGTCGGGTCCTGTCGTGCCACGAGGAGCGGGCACCGGAACTAACGGGAGGGAGTTTAGTTAGTTCCAATGGTTTCAACGACTGCCGAACGCTTGGGTTACGGATGGTTACGGGTTTTTGTGGATATTTCTTGACCGATAGACTCCCCGCGTGGCTGACACCAATTTCCAGGACCATGACCTCGTTCTCGTGGTCGATTTCGGCGCTCAATACGCCCAGTTGATCGCCAGGCGCGTGCGTGAGGCGCAGGTCTACAGCGAGATCGTCCCCTCGACCATGCCGATAGCCGAAATGTTGGCCAAAAAGCCGTCGGCGATCATCCTTTCCGGCGGCCCCCAATCGGTATACGCCGAGGGCGCCCCGCAGGTCGATTCCGGACTTTTCGACCAAAATGTGCCCGTTTTCGGAATTTGCTACGGGTTTCAGGCCATGGCGCTTTCACTCGGCGGCACAGTCGAACGCACCTGGTTGTCCGAATTCGGTCGCACCGGCGTCGAGATTGACGTCCCGGGCACGTTGCTGTCAGGCATACCCGCAGGCCACCGCGTATGGATGAGCCATGGCGATGCGGTGTCGAAAGCACCCGCCGGCTTCTCTGCCCTGGCCCACAGCGCGGGCGCGGCAGTGGCCGCTTTCGAAGACACCGATCGCCGTTTCGCCGGCGTCCAATGGCATCCCGAGGTCCTCCACAGCGAACACGGTCAGGAGGTCCTCACCAGGTTCCTCGTCGACATCGCAGGCTGCCGCCAGACCTGGACCAGCGCCAACATCGTGGATGAACAGGTCGCGCTCATTCGTGAGGTCGTCGGCAACAAACGAGTCATCTGCGGCCTCTCCGGTGGAGTCGATTCAGCCGTTGCCGCGGCACTCGTCCAGAAGGCGATCGGCGACCAACTGACCTGCGTCTTCGTCGACCACGGTCTGCTCCGCAAGGGCGAAGCCGAACAGGTCGAACGCGACTATGTCGCAGCGACAGGCGTCGACCTCAAGGTCGTCGAGTGCAGCGGTCAGTTTCTCGGCTTCCTGGCCGGAGTGACCGACCCCGAACAAAAGCGCAAAATCATCGGCCGCGAATTCATCCGCGTCTTCGAGGCCGCAGAACGCGAAGTCGTGGCGGCCGCCGACGGTGAGCCGGTCGAATTCCTCGTGCAGGGCACGCTCTATCCCGATGTCGTCGAATCCGGAGGGGGAGAGGGCGCGGCCAACATCAAGAGTCACCACAACGTGGGCGGGTTGCCCGACGACCTTCAGTTCAGTTTGATCGAGCCGCTTCGTACGTTGTTCAAGGACGAGGTCCGCCACGTCGGCGAGCAGTTGGGTCTGCCGGCCGAGATCGTGTGGCGCCATCCGTTCCCCGGCCCCGGCCTCGCCATACGTATCGTCGGCGCAGTTGATGCAGAGCGCCTACGCATCCTGCGCGATGCCGACGCGATTGCCCGCGAGGAACTCACCAAGGCCGGCCTGGATCGCGAGATCTGGCAGTTCCCGGTTGTCCTGTTGGCCGACGTCCGTTCTGTCGGCGTGCAGGGCGACGGTCGCACATATGGTCACCCCATCGTGCTCCGTCCGGTCACCAGCGAAGACGCGATGACCGCCGACTGGGGACGCCTTCCTTACGACGTCATGGAGACCATTTCGACCCGCATCACCAACGAAGTGCGCGAGGTCAACCGTGTCGTGGTCGACATCACCAGCAAGCCGCCGGGCACCATCGAGTGGGAATAACGCGTCACGCGTTATAGACATCGGGAATGCCGTCATGGTCGTCGTCGCGCGTTTCACGTTCGGCGATCCGGCGGTAGGCGCGGTTGCGGGACCTCAACACGACTGTCGCGCATACAGCAGAGACGAGTGAGCCCATAAGTACGCCGACTTTGACGTGCTCGTCGGTGACATTCCCAACGCCATAGGCAAGCTCGCCGATCAGCAACGACACGGTGAAACCGACGCCGGCCAGCATGGCGAGCCCGAGCACGTCCAGCCATTCGAGACCTTCGTCGAGATCGGCGCGGGTGAAGCGGGCCAACAGCCAGGTGCTGCCGAAGACGCCGATCGTCTTACCGAAGAACAATCCGCAGATTATGCCGATGGTGATCGGTTCGGTCAACGCATCGGTGAACCCCGCCCACCCATCCAGGGCTACGCCGGCGGAGAAGAACGCGAAGACGGGTACGGCGAATGCCGAGGACAGGGGCCGGAACCGGTGCTCGAAATGCTCGGCGAGGCCAGGGCCGTTGCCATCGCGGCGTAAAACCGGCACGGCGAACCCGAGTAGGACTCCGGCGACTGTCGCGTGCACGCCCGAAGCGTGGACGCAGCCCCAGGTTGCGGCCGCCAGGGGGAGCAGGAGCCACCAGGACTGGATGCGCCGCTGAACGAACAGGGTGAAGATCGCGAGCGGTATGAGGGCTGCGAACAGCCAGCCAATATGGAGACTCTTGGTGTAGAAGAGCGCGATGATCAGGATGGCGAACAGGTCATCAACGACGGCCAACGTGAGCAGGAACGTGCGTAGACCGGTGGGGAGGTGCGTGCTGATGACGGCCAGGACGGCCAGCGCGAAGGCGATGTCCGTCGCCGTCGGGATTGCCCAACCCTTGAGGGCCCCGGATCCACCATCGAGATTGATCAGGGTGAACAGCAGCGCCGGGACGGCCATGCCGCCGAGGGCCGCGACGACCGGGACGGCTGCCCGACTGGGCGTGCGCAGGTCACCGGCGACGAACTCGCGCTTGAGCTCGAGGCCGGCTACGAAGAAGAAGATCGCGAGCAGTCCGTCGGCTGCCCAGGTGCCGAGTGACAGGTCGAGGTGGAGGGCGTGAGGACCGATCACGGTGTCGCGGAGCTGTCCGTAGGAGTCACCGGCAGGTGAATTGGCCCAGACGATCGCCGAGGCTGTGGCGATGATCAGGAGGGCACCGCCAAGGGTTTCCTTGCGCAGGATGTCGCCGATACGAGAGGCTTCGGGCCACGTTCCGCGTCCGAAAAGGGTGGCCATGGAATTCAGCCTACAAGCATGCTAAGATAGATGAAAGTTCAACTAGATGGAGAGGGAAAATGCCGGTAACCCGACTCAATCACGCCGTTCTCTACGTGCGCGACGTCGACCGAAGTGTCGAATTCTATGGAACAACTCTTGGCTTCAAGCAAGTCATGGGATTCCCCGGAGCCGCTTTCCTTCAAGCCAACGGCAGCAACAACGACCACGACCTCGGCCTGTTCCAGGTGGGTCCACAGGCCGGTCCCTCGGGGGCTGGCCGTACGTCGGTGGGCCTTTATCACCTCGCCTGGGAGGTGGACACGCTCGACGAGCTCGAGCAGACCCGGCAGCGCCTCATTGACGCAGACGCTCTGGTTGGCGCGACCGATCACGGCACCACCAAGGCGCTCTACGCCCACGATCCCGACGGCATCGAGTTTGAGGTCAGTTGGCTTGTCCCGGCTTCGCTGCTCACCGAAGAGATCCTCGCCTCCCGCGAGAACATGACGGCGCTCGACCTTGAGGCCGCCAAGGCACAGTTCGGTGCACAGACCCAAGGCGGAATCGGCATCTCCCGCTGACCTCTTTCCGCTGGCAGGAACGTTTGGCACGCGACACGCCGTGAAAACCGTGTACAGCGTTCCTCCCAGCGACACGACGGATCAGTCCCAGCGTCGGCCCGGCTCCCAGCCCCACCACCAGTCGGGTTTTTCAAGCGACCACTTTCTCTCGCGGACCAGCGTATTGGCATGGAGTTGTGCGTTTCGAAGTCGGCTTCTCAGTTCCAAAGGCTGGCGATGGTCGACAGCGGACACCCGACTGACGACGAAGCCAAGCCTTTCCAAGGCCTCCTCACGGACGTTGTCCTCAGCGTGTGGAATCTCCTGACGATGACCCGCACCGTCAGATTCGATGACGAGTCCGGTGCGTTCACAAAGCAGATCCGCGACACCTACAAGCCTCCCGGCGCGGTCAAAGACGGGCGCATTGACGAGCAGGTTTCTGATGTCTGCGCCGATCCGCGCCTCATATCTGGTCCGTGTCTCCCAAGGACTTGCAGAACGCGATTCCGCGAGGGCGAGTGCGTGGCGTGCCTGCGAGATGCCCCGGGTCTTCCGGTGCATGCTCAGCACATTCTCGATGGCCGACAAAGTAGTTCGAGACTGACGAATGACCGTCGATATGCACATATCGAAGGCCACCAAAGCCTCACAGGCGCTCGGTGCGTCCAGAGCCATGTCGTACGCAGCGCGGGCAAGGCTGGTCATCGATACCCCTTCGACGATCGAATATTCGTTGAGATGAATGCTGCGTCGGGACGGAGAGATTCCGTCTCGAGGTCTCAACCGGCCACCGGATGGACAGCAAATCACGATTGGCTGAAGTCTTCCTGCGCGATCGATGCCATCGAGCATCCGAACGCCCTGCCGATGAGCCGATGCCCAGCCGGTAAGCACGGCACCAGACGTCAACAGGGGAATCGCTTCGCTTATCCGATTTCCGGCTTCCTGTGGATCGCCGCTTCCTAGCCGGACCACGCCTCGATACGGGTGATTCCAATCTTCGCCAGCAAGCTCGCGGCGCGCGATGCCATGTGCGAGCGCCGCTCCTGACCTCATCGGTTTGCTCAAGTCCATGAACCGACAATGCCGTGGGCAGAGCCCTGCTTCCCGACCAAAGAGCACGGATGTGGACAACCTTCGTCGCCCGTCTCCGCTGGCAGGAACCTTCGGCACGCGACACGCCGCGAAAACCGAGTCAAACGTTCCTGCCAGCGACACGTGACGTCCCGGTAGCCTTCGGTCATGCCTGACGTCGCCATCGCCGCGCCCAACGAGGCCTCGGCCGATGCTGGCGAGCTCGTCGCAGCAGCCGGCGGCAATGCGATTGACGCGGCCTTGGCCGCTTCGCTCGTCACCATGGTCAACGAGGTCGGCATCGTCTCACTGAGTTCCGGAGGCTTCATCACGGTTCAGCCGCCCGACGGCTCGTCGCCACAAACGGTCGACGGCTGGATCGACATGCCGGGCCGTTCCCAACCCCTCGGTGGAGGCACCTGGGACGTCCATACCGAGTACGGCGGGGGCGTCGACGTCACGATCGGTCCCGGTTCCGTTGGCGCCCACGGATCCCTCGCCGCATTCGGCGAAGCCCACCGGCGTTGGGGGAGCGTCCCGTGGCGAGAAATAGTCTCTCCGGCGATCGAGGTCGCAAAGTCCGGATTCCGCCTGAGTGCGGCGTCGCGTTACTACCTCGAGTACGTACACGACGACATCTTCGGTTGGGACGTCATCAGCCGAGCAGCGATCCACGACTCAGAGGGAGTGATCACGACCGGTCTCATCGTCGTCCCCGATCTAGCCGAGAGTCCCGAACAGATCGCCCAATACGGCCCCGGGGCCATGTATGTCGGGGACCTCGGCCGAAGCATGAGCGATGCAATCCTCGCCCGCGGCGGCATTGTCGGCCCCGATGATCTCGAGGCCTACCAGGCGGTGACGCGGCCTTCGCTGGTGACGCAGGTCGGCGACTGGACCCTCGGAACGAATCCTCCGCCCTCGGTCGGAGGCGTGTGTGTCGCAGCGATGCTCCGACTCCTCGACGGCCGACCCCATGATGAATGGACCGAGGATGACATCGCCCATCTCATCGAGGTGCAGCGCGCCGTGTTGGGCCATCGACTGGCCGTTTTCGATCACACCGATGACCTCGAGGGCGAAGCCGCGGCCTACCTCGCGCTCATCGACAGGGACCATCTGGCCGTGTTGGAGTCCGGTTCGACCGCCCACGTGTCGGCGACCGACAGCGATGGCGGGGCGTGCTCGGTGACAGTGTCGTCCGGCTACAGTTCGGGCATGATCGCCGACGGCACCGGGATCTGGCTCAACAATTGCCTTGGCGAACCCGAACTCAACGCACATGGGCTTCACGGTCTGGCTCCCGGCACCCGACTGCTGTCCAACATGGCGCCAACCGTCGGTCACCACACGAACGGCGCGGCCCTCGCCGTCGGATCGCCAGGGGCGGACCGCATCACGACTGCGATCGTCCAGGCCCTCGCGGGTTTCGCGAGTGGCGGCCTCAGTCTCCAGAAGGCCATCAACCATCCGCGGGTACATGTCCACCGTGCGCGGTCGCCGTTGGAAGAGATCAAGAGGGAAACCAACCTGACCATGTACTTTGGCGGGGTTGCCGCGACATTGCGCGAACCCGACGGTCACATGATTGCGGCTGCCGATCCGCGTCGCGACGGAGCCGTTCGTCTTGTCCAGGGGAGGAACCCATGACCGATCCGATCATCATTGCCCATCGAGGAGCCTCGGGATACCGGCCCGAACACACCCTCGCGGGCTATCAACTCGCGATCGATATGGGTGCGGACTACATCGAGCCCGACGTCGTCAGCACTGCCGACGGCGTGCTGCTGGCAAGGCACGAGAACGAGATCTCCGGTACGAGCGATGTCGCGGACCATCCCGAGTTCGCCGACCGCAAGACGAGCAAGACGATCGACGGCGAGGATCTCACCGGCTGGTTCACTGAGGACTTCACGCTTGCCGAAATCAAGACCCTCCGCGCCCGGGAGCGCATCCCGGCGATCCGGGACGCCAATACCCGTTACGACGGCCGGTTCGAGATCTGCACCCTCGACGAGATCATCGATCTCCTCGAAAAGAACAACGAGGGCCGCGACGAGCCGATCCACGCCTATATCGAGACCAAGCACCCGACCTATTTCGACAGCATCGGCATCAATCTCGATAACCTCCTGCTCGAGGTCCTCGGTCGTCGCGGCCTCGATCGCGAAGGCGGCAAAACGGTCATCCAGTCGATGGAGCCGCAGAACCTTCGCTCGCTGAGCACTCGCACACGGTTGCCGCTCATCCAGCTGATGCCGTCCAAGGGCCAGCCCGCCGATTTCGTCGCGGACGGCGACCCTCGCACGTATGTCGATCTCGCCCGGCCGGAGGGCCTCGCCGAGATCGCGACCTACGCGACCGGTATCGGTCCTAACAAGGATGCAGTCATCGCCCGCGATGCGGACGGCTGTCTGGGCGCCGACACCGGGTTGGTGTCAGAGGCACACAAGCTGGGACTCCTCGTCCACATCTGGACGATGCGTGATGAGAACCTCTTCCTGCCCAAGGACCTATGGAAAGGCGAGGACAAAACC
>JBDSQP010000339.1:0-6257 GCA_039929755.1 Aeromicrobium sp.
AGAAGAACAAGCAGCTTCAGCGGATCTACGGCACCGCCTGGGAGACCAAGGAAGCACTCGACGAACACCTTCATCGAATCGAAGAAGCCGAGCGCCGCGACCACCGTCGCCTCGGACGCGAGCTCGACTTGTTCAGCTTTCCCGACGAGATCGGGTCCGGACTTCCGGTCTTCCACCCCAAGGGTGGCGTCATCAAACGCGAGATGGAGGACTACGTCCGTCGCCGCCACATTGAAGAGGGCTTCGACTACGTCGGCACTCCGCATATCGCCAAGGAAGGTCTCTACTACACCTCGGGCCACCTGCCGTACTACGGCGAAGGGATGTTCCCGGCCCTCGATGTCGATGACATGCCCTATCGCCTGAAGGCGATGAACTGTCCGATGCACAACCTGATCTACCGGTCACGGCAGCGCTCATACCGTGAGTTGCCGCTGCGCCTGTTCGAGTTCGGGCATGTCTACAGGCACGAGAAGTCCGGTGTCATACACGGGTTGACCCGCGTACGTGGATTCGCGCAGGACGACTCGCACAGCTATTGCACGTTTGAGCAGGCTCCCGCCGAGGTCAAGCACCTTCTCGACTTCGTGCTGAGCCTGTTGCGGGACTTCGGTCTCGACGATTTCTACATCGAGCTGTCGACGCGCGATGCGAGCAAGGACAAGTTCATCGGTTCCGACGAGGACTGGGCGGTCGCCACCAAGGTCCTCGAAGACGTTGCTCTCGCTTCCGGCCTCGAGCTCGTTGCCGATCCCGGTGGCGCGGCCTACTACGGTCCGAAGCTGTCGGTGCAAGCGCGCGACGCGATCGGCCGCACATGGCAGATGTCGACGATCCAGTACGACTTCAACCAGCCATCCGAAGATCGCTTCGCGCTTGAGTACGTGGCGGCCGATGGCTCACGGCAACAGCCGGTCATGATCCATTCGGCCAAGTTTGGTTCGATCGAGCGCTTTTTCGGTGTCCTGGTCGAGCATTACGCCGGCGCCTTCCCCCCGTGGCTCGCACCCGTTCAGGCTGTGGGCATTCCCGTCGCCGAGCGCCATACCGACTATCTGTATGGGCTGGCCGAACAGTTCAAGGCCAAGGGCATCCGGTTCGAGGTGGATGAGGCCGATGACCGCATGCAGAAAAAGATCCGCAATGCGCAGTTGCAAAAGGTCCCGTTCATGTTGATCGCCGGAGATCAGGACATCGAGGCCAATGCAGTGTCGTTCCGCTATCGCAGTGGTGAGCAAGAGAACGGCGTGCCTGTCGACGAGGCGATCAACCGCATCGTCGAGGCCGTGCAGAACAGGACCCAGGTTTGAGCGCCACGCACACTCCTTCCGGTGAGGGGCAAGGCGGCGTCGGTGAACCCGATGCGTTCGAACGCATCTGGACCCCGCACCGCATTCAATACATCAAGGGCGAGAACAAGCCCGCCACCGGCGAGCAGGCCGATTGCCCGTTCTGCCAGATCCCCGAACTCGACGACTCCGAAAGCCTGATCGTTCACAGGGGAGTGTCGGCGTATGTCGTCCTCAATCTGTATCCGTACACAGCCGGGCACATCCTCGTATGTCCCTATCGCCATGTCGCGGACTACACCGATCTCAACGATGATGAAACTCTTGAAGTCGCGGAGTTGACCAAGACATCGATGCGGGTCATACGCCAAGTGGCACAGCCGCACGGCTTCAACCTCGGGATCAATCAAGGCGCCGTTGCCGGGGCAGGCATCGCAGCCCATTTGCACCAGCACGTTGTGCCCCGGTGGGGTGGCGATTCGAACTTCCTGCCCGTCATCGGCCGCACCAAGACCATGCCGCAACTGCTGGGTGAGACCCGCGAAATATTTTCGGCCGCCTGGCCCGAGGAGAACTAAATGCTCGAACGCTTTCGCCAGTTCTGGTCCAATGTCTGGGCCCCTGTCGGCGACCTATTCCTCCGTCTCGGGATCAAGCCCGACTGGGTGACGATCGTCGGCACAGTCGGTGTGAGTGGCGGAGCGTTGTGGTTCTTCCCTCGCGGTCAGTTCTTCGTTGGGGTTCTCGTCATCACGGCGTTCGTCTTTTCCGACATCATCGACGGCTACATGGCGCGCGCATCGGGACAGTCCTCGAAGTGGGGTGCATTCCTCGACTCGACGCTCGATCGGGTCGCCGACGCCGCGATCTTCGGTGGCCTCGTCCTCTACTACGCGAGCGATAAGCCGGAGACCGACCTCGGCGGACCGACGCTCTACCTGTGTCTCAGCCTCGCCTGCCTCGTCCTCGGCTCGTTGACGTCATATGCCCGCGCCCGTGCGGAGGCCCTCGGTATGCACGCCAAGGGCGGCATCGCCGAACGCGCCGACCGACTCGTGGCAATCCTGGTGATGACAGGCCTCGCGGGCCTGTTCGATGTTCCGTCCCTTCGGGAGATCACCTTGTGGGCTCTGGCCTTGGCCAGTCTCATCACGGTGTTCCAACGCATGGCGATCGTGCACAAGCAAGCAGTGGCCGGCCCGGAAAAGTTGTAAGAACTGAGCCCCTTCGCAACTCCTATTGGTGGAATGAACACCGGGAGAAGAGGTAGGGGCCATGCCGTGGCAGACGGGCACTTCGCCGATCGGCGCCCCTGGGCGGATCAGCGCCCTAGGATACGAGCGTGATCGCCCCGACCGGTCTGCCAGAACCGACCGATGCCGAGCTCGTCGCGGGCGTGCTGGCGGCAGACCGAGACGCCTTTGCGCTGGTCTACGACCGCTACGGGCCCCGGCTCTACGACTTCGCCTACTCGATGCTTCGGCACACCGAGGATGCCCAGGATGCCGTGGCGGACTCCTTCGTGATCGTGGCCGAGCGCCTCAATCAATTGCGCGATCCCGACCGGCTGCGCCCGTGGCTCTATGCGATTGTCCGGAGCCAGTGCCTGCGCAAACTGAAGGCACGCAAACGGATTTCCTTCGGCGACGACGAACAGCTGATGCAGATGCCTGACAACGATATGACCCCCGATCAGGCCGCCGAGCAGTCCGCGATGCAGAAGATCGTGTGGGACGCGGCCGCCGGACTGGCCGATCGCGATCGCGCGATTCTCGACCTCCACCTCAGGCAAGGACTGGAGGGCGCCGAACTCGGCGAGGCTATGGGTGTCACGGCCGCCAACGCGTACGTGATGCTCAACCGCCTGCGTGCACAGGTTGATCGCTCGCTTGGGGCCCTGCTGATCGCACGTATGGGACGTGACGACTGCGAGGAACTGGATGAACTGCTTGCCGACTGGGACGGGACGTTCTCCCCGCTGATCAGGAAGCGAGTTGCCCGGCACGTTGACGACTGCAAAGTGTGCTCGAGGCGTCGCAAGAAATTCGTCAGCCCCTGGATGCTTCTCGCGTCCGTGCCATTGTTCGCAGCGCCCCTGTCGCTCCGCGATCGGGTCGTCCTTGACACAGACCTGGTTGCCTACACGACGCCGAACGGTGAGTCACTTGCATCAGCGCCCTCCTCGGGTGGGTGGCGGCGGCCCAAGGCCGCCATGGCTGTGGCGGCGGCCGTCGTCGCCATCACGAGCGCGACAGTTCTGCTTTGGCCGGGAAACGATCCGAAAGAGTCCGCTGAAGTCACGGCCTCGGCGACCCCGATAGTCCCGTCCGAGGAGCCGGAAGGGAAAGTAACAAAGCCGTCGGCCCCTCCGGCCAAGCCAGGTTCAGTCATGGTGTCGACGTCTTCGATCGACCTCGGACGGAACAGCAACAACTCCTCGGTGACGTTGACCAACCCCGGCGGGTTGACGGTCGGCTACCAGGTTGCGTCCGGATCCGATTGGCTCTCCGCGTCTCCCGCTGGCGGGAGCATCGACCCCGGGAAGTCCGCGCGAGTCGACATCTCAGCGGCCCGCAGCAAGGTGGGCGAGGGGAAGTCGACCAGCAACATCGTCGTCACCTGGAAGGGAGGGCGCGCGACTGTCAAGGTTTCGCTCGAGGAGGAGCGCGCACCGATTGTCGGTCGGCCGAGCGCAGGTCCAAACCCGTCCTGCAACGTTCCGGTGAGTGTGTCGGTGTCCGATGAGAGCGGTCTCAATTCGGTCATCCTGCGCTGGACCGGCCCTAGCGGAAGTGGCAGCAAGGCGATGTCGCACTCCGGATCTCGGTGGGCGGCGCAGATGGGGCCGATCTCGGTCGGCGGCTCCGTCACGATCCGCGTGACAGCGACAGACGTACGCGGCAATTCGGCGACGGGTCCCTCGCGGACGTTCGCGGTCGACCCCTGCCCGCAATAGCACTGCGATACCAGCGCTGGCCCAATAGTTGTAAGGATCGGCGCCCCGGCGGCTCCCACTCGTGTACGTACACGAGCGCCGGAGGCACCCGACATGAACCGCACGATCAGAATCGTGATTCTCACCGCCGCATTCCTCGCTGCCCTGTGGGGAATCGAGAGCAATGGCGGAAATGACGCTCCGCCCTCGGTGTCGGTACATGTGCCGCCCACCGCGAAGGTGGTCCACCAGGATCGCTCAGTGGGCAAGCCAACCCGACTGGCAATCCCTGCGATCGGGGTCAACCAACGTCTGCGCGGCGTCGGTCTCAAGCCTGGTGGGGCGATGGAGACACCTGAATTCGGTCAGG
Organism: Aeromicrobium sp.; assembly: GCA_039929755.1. GTDB lineage: Bacteria > Actinomycetota > Actinomycetes > Propionibacteriales > Nocardioidaceae > JACMOZ01. The sequence goes on from JBDSQP010000339.1 coordinate 4,595, forward strand.
CCGGCTGGTACGACTTGGGGCCGCGCCCTGGTGCCCGAGGGCCTGCGGTCATTGTGGCCCACGTCCACGGCCCTGCCGGCAATGACGTCTTTGCCCGCCTTCACGAGCTCCGATCCGGCGATCGAGTGACGGTCAAACGTACCGATGGCGTGTCGACGTTCGTCGTCGGCTCGATCGAGCAAGCCAGGAAGGACGCACTTCCGTACGAGCGGATCTGGAGCAACGGCAATCGTCCGGTGCTGCGCCTGATCACGTGCGGCGGGACACCGGATCCGGTCACTCACATGTATCCGGACAACACCATCGTCTACGCCGAATTGGCTCGCTAAAAGAAGTATTCAAAAAGTTGCAAGAACCTTTGTCCCTTGCGACTCCTACATACGAACGACAACCACATACCCAACAGCCGCCACACAAAACCAGGAGAAACGAAATGAACCGCATCATCCGCAACCTGATCGTCGCCGCCCCGCTCGCGACCGCTGCATTCGCCATGACGCCGGCAGTCGCCATGGCTTCCGAACCCGGACCGGTCATCGTGCTCCCGGCGGACACAGACCCGCAGCCCGGACCGGACGACAAGGCCCCTGCTCCCAAGCCGACAAAGCCCAAGGGTCCTCAGGACATTGCGCCCGCGCCGAAGCCGAAGGGTCCCGGTGATATTGCTCCCGCGCCGAAGGATCCCAAGGGCCCAAATGACAAGGCTCCATTGCCGAAGCCGAAGGATCCCAAGGGCCCCGGCGACCTCACGAGCCCGAAACCGTGCCCAACCCACGGTGTCGATTGCACGCCGGACAAGGACGAGCCGGCCGACGGAACCGACTCGCTCGAGGTGCCCACCCGCATCGACGCGGGCGTTGCCGACGACGAGCAGGACGGCATTGATCTCACCTGGCTGTTGGTCGGCGGAGCTGCGGTGACGGCCTCGGGCGCCGCCTTCGCCGCACGCAACCGGATTCGACGACACGGCTGAACCGAGTTCTCGGGGAGGGCCTGGCACCGATGTCGGTGTCAGGCCCTGACCGTTTTGGAGAAATGCGCAGGTCAGGGCATGTGACCACCGTTACAAGATAGATGTTACATAGGGGTTGACACATACCGTTGGTATGGCGGACGATGATGGAAGTCAGTCAACGAAGACCGAGGAGCATTCAGATGTCGCAAGCGCTCGAAACCCCGCCAGAGATTCCGACGACGTTGTCGCGTGAGGAATACGCGCATGTCCTGAAGGGTCTTTCCCAGGCTTCGGTCGATCGCCACTTCGACGCGTTCGTCGACGTCCCGTGGGACTCGCCCGACTTCGAAATCCGCAAGGACGATCCGCGTTGGGTCCTGCCGGCGAGTTCTGACCCCCTCGGCTCCCACCCGTGGTACCAGGCCCAGTCCCTCGAGCGCCAGATCGAGATCGGTCAATGGCGTCAGGCCAACATCCTCAAGGTCGGACTGCAGTTCGAGAACATCTTGATCAGAGGGATCATGCAGTACGTTTTCTCCCTGAGGAACGGCTCGCCCGAATACCGTTACTTGACCCACGAGGCGACCGAGGAGTGCCACCACACGCAGATGTTCCAGGAGTTCGTGAACCGCTCCGGGCAGGACGTCCCCGGCGGGTCGCGCTTCTTCCGCGGCATCGGCCCGGTGCTGCCGCTGGCCGCCAAGCTGG
>JBDSQP010000340.1:0-7482 GCA_039929755.1 Aeromicrobium sp.
GCGATCGAGGGGTCCGCCAGCAAAGCCTGGTGCGCTAGTTCGGGGCGGCAGGCTCCGAGGATGAGCTGGGGCGGAAGGTCAACGCCGAGCTTGAGTTTCAGGGTGGCGCTCATGTCGATCTCGGTGATGATGCCGAAGCCCTGTTCAGCCAATGCCTCACGGACCAACACAACTGTCGCCGAGATTTCCATCGGCACTTTGGCCGCCAAGGTGTAGTCGCTCATTGGATGCTCCTTTGACTGAAACCAGCATACCCCAGGGGGTGTTTGATCCGCTCTACCAAGGCCGAGACTGCACTCTCTTGCAGACCGAACACCTGGTAAATTATATACCCCTGGGGGTATCTGCTACGGTATGTAAATGACTGCCACCACCCTTGCCCCGACTTCCTTCGTCACCGAGCCGACACCGGGCCCCCTCGGCCGATGGGGAGCCCTGATGGCCACCCACACACGCACAATTGCGATTGTGTGGCTGCTGCTCGTTGGCGGCCTCGGCTCACTGGCGCCGAGCGTGTTCTCCGACCTCGCAGGCGCAGGCTGGCAGGACAACGGCTCCGACTCCGTGAAGGCCCGCACCTTGGCCCAAGAGCACTTCGGCGGCAACTCCTCCAGCGCAATCCAGCTCGTGGTCCACACCGAGAACGGCACTGTGGACTCTCCCGCCGCGCTCACTGCCATTGCCAAGGCAACGACGATTCTGAAATCTGACAGCCGTATCGGCGATATCGTCCCCCCGCAGGCCGGCGTCACGATCAGTGCCGACAATCGCACCGCCATCCTTCTCGCCGGCGCCGCGGCCAACCCGAACGACATGGTCCGTGCGGTCGACGACCTCACGGCTGATTTGACCACCCTGTCCGGTGACGGCGTCAACATCTACCCCACCGGCGCGTCTGCCCTATGGAGCGACTTCAACAAGGCCAACCACGACGCCATGATCAAGGCTGAGATCATCTCCTGGCCGGTCACGTTAACCATCATGGTCCTGGCGTTCGGGTCGCTGGTAGCGGCCGGTCTGCCTCTGTTGCTGACGATGGCTGGCCTCGGTGCGTCTGCTGGAGCGCTCGTCCTGCTGAACCACATCGCGCCCATCTCGGTGTGGGCGATGAACTTCGCCCTGATGTTCGCCCTCGCCCTCGGCATCGACTATGCCCTGTTCATCGTGCAGCGATACCGCTCCGGGTTACATCACGGGCGCACCCCGGTGCAGGCAGTCGCCGAGACGATGGACACCGCTGGCAAGGCCGTCCTGCTGTCGGGGCTGACAGTGCTCGTGAGCCTGTCTGCGGTACTCGTCGTCCCCGCCCCGGCCGTGCGCACAATGGCCGTCGGCATAATGCTCGCAGTTGTTTTCGTGCTCGCCGCCACCGCCACCCTTCTGCCGGCCGTCCTCGGCGGCCTCGGGAGCAACGTCGACAAGGCCTCGCTCCCGTGGACGAAGGCTCACCAGCCACGCTCGCACCGCTTCGGCGCCTGGGGTGGGCTGCTACACCGTCACCCGTGGCCGTTGGCAGTCGCCTCGATCGGCATCCTCGTGCTTCTTGCGCTGCCGGTGCTTTCACTGAAGGTCGCGATGCCGTCGATCGCCGTCGTGCCCAACGATGCACCGGTGCGTCAGGGCTACGAGATCGTGCAAAAGGCCTTCGGGGACGGGGCACCCGGCGCACTGCAGGTCATCGCCCCGGCGAGCGACGCCAACGCGGTTCTTGACGCGTTGGCCGCCCAGGGTGACGCGTACGCGATGGTCGGCCCGGCTCAACCGGCCGTCGATGGCTCGGCATACGTCATGGTGCAGGCAGTTCCTTCGGTCGACCCGTCGTCCCCACATCTGGGTCAGATCCTCGACGCCACCCGCGCCGGCCTGCCAGACGGAGCGGTCGTCGGCGGAGCCCCCGCGGAAAACCTCGACCTGCAGTCGGCACTCAACCGCTATCTCCCTTTGGTCATCGGCATCATTCTCGTGCTCGGGTTCACGCTGCTGCTCGTCGCGCTGCAGGCACCGTTGATCGCGCTTCTTGGTACTGCTGTTTCGCTTCTCTCGACCGCCGCCGCATTCGGTGTCGCGAAACTCGTATTCCAGGACGGGCAGGGCTCCGCGCTACTCGGCTTCGAGCCGCAGGGATTCCTTGACGGCTGGGCACCGGTGTTCTTCTTCGCCATGATCTTTGCCATTGCGATGGACTACACCGTCTTTCTGCTCGCGACGGCCAAGGAGCACTACGAAATCACTGGCAGCGCGAAGGATGCCCAGATCGAGGGCCTTGCCCACTCCGGACGCGTCATCTTCGCCGCGGCCGCGGTCATGGTCGCGGTCTTCTTCACCTTCGCGCTCGCCCAACCGCTGCCGCCCAAGGAGATGGGCATCATCCTCGGCGTCGCGGTGCTGCTCGACGCGGCGCTCGTCCGCCTCGTGCTACTTCCGGTCATCCTGCGCATCACTGGCCACGGCGCCTGGTGGTCACCGGCATGGCTGTGCAGGGTCCTACCGAACATCAAGTTCTCACACTGACACCCCGGCTGCCGCGATCGTGGGGCCTGCGACGTGGTGGCATCCCGAGGCTGCTTGGCGAGGGTCGCTTGCCGGGTTCGGGGTCGTGACCCTGAAAGCGATCGGACATCCCCGCATCGCCTGATCGACGTGCTGGCCGAGCGTGCGCGCGGCCGTTTGTCCTTCGTCGCAGGACTTAGGCCCCTAGTCATCTCATACCCCCCGGGGTATGCTTCAAGATATCCCCACGAAAGGAACCCCATGACCACCATGACCCACACGACCGGGCACGGGAAGGACGTCCTCGACGACCTCTCACCTCTCCACCGCGCCCTTCGACGGGCGATTCCTGAGGTCTACCAAGGCTTCGGAGAGTTGCACCGCGCATCGTTCGCTCCCGGCGCCCTCGATGTCAGGACCAAGGAACTGATCGCTGTAGCGATCGGCGTCGTCGAAGGCTGCGACGGCTGCATCGCCTCTCACGCTCAGGCCGCGGTCCGCGCCGGTGCTACCCGACAGGAAGCGGCTGAGGCCATCGGCGTCACCTTCCTGATGAAGGGCGGGCCCGCCACGATCTATGGTCCCCGCGCCTACGACGCGTTCTGCGAGTTCGCCGACGACGCTGATCCAGGCGCCGAACCGGCCCGGGAGGAGGGAACGAATGTGTAGTCCAATTCGATGCCACATCTGCGGCAAGACCACGTGGTCCGGTTGCGGTGAGCATGTCGCTGACGTCCGTGCGGGAGTCCCCCGCGACCGGTGGTGCGCCGGACACTCCCGCCACCCCGGCAACTCCGCCCGAGGAACGAGATGAACCTCGACCGCGCTGTCCTTGCCCTTGCCGGCACCATGATCGTGATCGGCGCGCTGCTCACGGCACTCGTCTCGACCTGGTGGCTGCTCCTTGTCGCTTTCGTTGGCCTCAACCTCCTGCAGTCGAGCGCCACCGGCTTCTGCCCAGCGGCAATGATCTTTGCCAGGTTCGGGATCTCCGCCGGTTGCGCCTTCGCAGCGTCCGGCTCGACCGAGAAGAGCACGGTCACCCGATGATCGGGCCATGGGCGCCGAGGCCGGACGTCCCGACGAGCCACCGCGTGGAACATCGCTGAGTGGCGCCTTGAAGCCGTGCGTCTCAGACGCAAGACACAGAGAACTACTCAGTCGGCGAGCTTGGGCAGACCCTTGGCGATGACCTTCTGAAGGCTCGCGGCGACCGTAGCGGCCAGTCCAGGAACCGGGGCGTCGAACTCGATCGTGTAGTCGAGGTGCGTTCCGCCATCGGCGTTCGGCGTCAGGCGCTGAACACCGATGTGGTTGCGCAGCGGGCTGCCCTTGCTGATCTTGTATTCGATCAGGGTGTTCGGCTCGGACTTGGTCACGGTTTCGTTGAACGCCGGCGGAAGTCCGAGAGGCTTGAGGCTTCGCGTCGAACCCACACCGTTTCGGGTGCCATCGGTTCCGTCGCAGACTCGCGAGATCTTTGCGGGGAAGATCGCACCGAGGTTTTCGTGTTCGCTCAGCTTGGCGAAAACGGTGGCGGGATCGGAAGCGAAGTCGTGAGTGACATGGACGCGGTGGGTTTTCGACATGCCGGACATTCTAGAGTGTCCGGTCATGAGGCCGCACCGCTTTTCCGCGAGTTGGCGATGACCTCCCTTGAGCATGAGGCAGCCGACCTGCACCAGCCGATCAGCGCCGGCATCATCGCCGCTTTGGTGGGTTACACCAGTTCGTTCGCCGTTGTCCTGACCGGGCTCACGGCGGTCGGTGCGACTCCTCGCCAGGCTGCCTCGGCACTCCTGGCCCTTTGTGTCACCCAGGGTCTTGCCATGATCTGGCTGACCCGTCGCTACCGGATCCCCATCGTGCTCGCCTGGTCCACTCCCGGCGCCGCCCTCCTCGCAGGCACACATTCGGTTCGCGGAGGTTGGTCCGCTGTCGTCGGGGCGTTCCTGATCGTCGGTGTTGCGTATGTCGTCACGGGTTTATGGCCCGCGCTCGGTCGGATCATCGCCAGGATTCCGGCACCGGTGGCACAAGCAATGCTCGCCGGTGTCCTGCTCGAGTTGTGTCTCGCACCTGTGACGGCCGTTGTCGACAATCCGGCGGCAATCATCCCGATCGCCCTGACGTGGCTTCTCGGGGTCCGGTTTGCGCCTCGCTGGGCTGTTCCCGCAGCGTTTGCCATGGCCGGAATCGTGATCGTCATCGATCTGGCTCGTCGGGGCGAGGGGATTGCGGCCGCCTCCCTGGTCCCGGAGTTGTCGCTGACGACACCGGCCTGGACGTGGTCGGCCGTCGTCGGCATCGCCATACCGTTGTTCATTGTCACGATGGCTTCGCAAAACGTGCCGGGTGTCGCGATCATGAAGTCATTCGGCTATGACGTCCCGTGGCGTCCCACGATCGTGACCGCCGGCGCTGCAACGGTCGTCGGTGCGGCGGCGGGCGGACATTCGGTCAACCTCGCCGCCATCAGCGCGGCCCTTGCCGCTGGCCCGGCCGCGGGGCCAGATACAAAGCGTCGCTGGATCGCTGCGCATACGGCCGCCTGGACCTATCTCGTGCTGGGTGCATTTTCGGCCGCCCTCGCAGCACTTGTCACCGTCGCCCCAAGAGGTGTCATTGCGACCGTCGCGGGCCTTGCACTTCTCAGTACTCTCGCCGACGCCCTTGAAGGCTCGGTCAGGCATCGGAAGGGGCGCGAAGCCGCCGTCGTCACGTTCCTGGTTGCTGCGTCCGGCATCACGGCCCTTGGGATCGGCTCCGCGTTCTGGGCGGTCGTCGCGGGACTTGTGGTCCATGCGGTCCTGGACTGGCACCCCAAGCGCGGACCGCTAGCCTGAGTCGATCATGTTTCGCATACTTTTCTTCGAGCCCCGCATCCCCGGCAACACGGGAAACGCAATACGGCTGGCGGCTGCAACCGGGGCCGAGTTGCACCTCGTCGGGCCCCTCGGTTTCGACCTTTCGGACAGCCAACTCAAGCGGGCAGGTCTGGACTATCACGACCTGGCTGTCATGACCGTTCACGCCGACCTGGAGTCGGCGTGGGCGGCGCTGATGCCTGCCAGGGTCTTCGCGTTCACCGCCTCGGCCGCGACGGCCTACACCGACATCGCCTACGAGCCTCGGGACGTTCTGATGTTCGGACCCGAGCCGACCGGCCTGCCGGAAGCCGTTCTCAAAGACGCTCACGTGACCGAAACTTTGCGCTTGCCGATGCTCGCCGGGCGCCGTTCGATGAACCTGGGGAACTGTGCGTCGATCGCGGTTTACGAGGCCTGGAGACAGCACGGTTTTGCCGGCGCCGAATGACACCGAATTGACACGATGAACACTGTGTACAAGCGGAAGTTTTCTTTTCAGCGGCACGTAAGGTTATCGCCTACATACAAGCAAGAACGTGAGTCAATTGCGCCTCCGCTTCCCCGTTCCGCGAATGTGGCTCATGGTCGCCCTATTCTGCGTCATCGTGCTCGCCCCGCTGGCGGTTCAGCGTGTCAAAGCATCTGCCGGCGGCCCAACCGTTGCGGTCATCGGCGACTCCATCACCGCTCGTTACAACGACGAGCCCGGCGATGCCAGTCAAGGTTGGTGGAGTGTCGTCGGCCGCCACTACGGTGTCCACGTCGAGACGTACGCCCAGTCGGGTTCGGGATTCGTCCGTCCCGGTCTCGAATGCGTCGGTGACCGCTTCGGCGACCGGCTCGCGAACCTCAAAAGGCATCCACCCCGGATTGTGTTCGTCGAGGGCGGTCGCAATGACTGGGCCATGTGCAGCGGCCATTCCCTGGCGCTGACCACCAACAGCCAGCTTCGGATCGCAGTCGACCGTTTCCTGACCAACCTCAAGGGCGCCGTCCGCCCCCAGACGCTGATCTATGTTCTTGGCCCACCGTGGGGTCCGACGAATGCGGGCCAGCGCGGTCGGGTCACAGCGATCATCAAGTCGTCGGCCTACCGGCACCACGTGCACTTCATCGACACGGCTGGGGTCTTTCCCGCGTCGAACGTCATCGACGGCATCCATCCCAACCGCGCCGGAAGCGTTGCTCTGGGCGAGCGGGTTATCGACACGATCGGACCGAAACTCCCCTAACTCGGGCTGAGTGCATTGACCAGGTGCGGCGCGATCGCCCTCAGCGCCTTACCGCGATGACTGATCAGATCCTTGTCCTCAGGATCAAGTTCGGCGGTCGAGACGTCATAGCGGTCGGCCGCGAACAACGGGTCATAGCCGAAGCCGCCGTCGCCACGTTCGATCCGCAGGATTCGACCGGCCATCTCGCCGTGTTCGATGATCTCGGTGCCTCCCGGCAAGCACAGCGCGACGGCGCACCGGAACTGGGCCGTGCGACGCCAGTCGGGCACGTCGCCGATCTGCCGAAGAAGCAAGGCATTGTTGGCCCGGTCGCCTTCGCCGGACCAACGAGCGGACAAGACCCCAGGCATACCGTTCAGGGCGTCGACGCAGAGGCCCGAGTCGTCGGCGAGCGATGGTAGGCCAGTGACCTGGAGGCAGGCGCGGGCCTTGATCAGGGCATTGCCTTCGAATGTCGGCTCGGTCTCTGCGGGTTCGTCGAACTCCTCGACATCATCGAGCCCGAGGACCTCGATGTCGGGGACCTGCGGCACGAGTATGCGGCGGAGCTCGGCAAGCTTTTTCGCGTTCCGTGAAGCGAGGACCACCGTTCGTGGAGATGTGGTCATCGACCCGGCCTCATCGAACCAGCCTCATCGACCCAGTGCTTCAGTCTGGAGCCGGGTCAGGTCGGCGCAGCCCTTTCCAGCCAGGGCAAGGAGCGAGTCGAGTTCGGCGCGGTCGAAGGGGACGCCTTCGGCCGTTCCCTGAATCTCGATGAACTTGCCGTCGCCGGTCATGACGACGTTCATGTCCGTTTCGGCACGTACGTCCTCGACATACGGAAGATCGAGCATGGGCGCACCGTCGATAATGCCGACGCTGATCGCGGCGATCGACTGAATAAG